>JAJKIB010000254.1 GCA_021154745.1 Mycobacterium sp. | reverse complement strand
GCCCGGTCGAGTGTCACGTCGTAGGCATCGGTTCCCCCAGCTCCCCCCGTGAGGCGACGTAGCCGCGTTACCCGCGCACCCGGCGCTACAGCCTCGGCCAAGGACTCCCACCCAGAGTGTCTCCGCGACATGAGCCCACGGTATCCACCCCCCATCGAAGGGCTCGCTCTCGCCGACCTCGGTGGAATCCACTTCGGCAGTAGTTCCGTCAGTCATCGTTCGTGAACTCATTGTCACGCACACCGGGGCGGTCCCATCGAGTGCCGTGACGCTGACGTGGGCGAGCGTCCTCTCACCTGACCCGCCGATACCTCGTTTGGCCGATGGTCGGAATGCACCGGCGCAAGCGGGCGCGTGGGCGGGAGGCTGCGGCCGGCTAAGTAATCAACGGGCGCTCTCCGAAAGGATCGGGGCATCGCGCCTGAAGCCCCAGATGGTGCAGTAGACGCCAAGGAAGAGTTCCCACGCGGCCTCCGGGATAGTGGCCACGCCCTGCAGCGAGCGCAGGGTGCTGCTCGGATCGTTGCCAGTGAACAGCACGGCCGTCACGGTCACGATGAGCATCGACCCGCCGACGAACCCGAGCCATGTCCACGGCCGTGGCACAAGCTGCGTGCGGTACATCATGTATCCGAGAATTAACCCGTTCCCCCAGCCGACGACCCAGCCCGGCCCTAGCAAGAACGTCCAGTCCTTGAGCGCCGCGAGCGTGTACGCGACCGTGGCTTCGGCCGCGCCCGCAGCCTGTTGCTGCAAGGTCGCAATCCCGAGCATGCAGACGATGCCGACGAGGATGAACGTGCACTCGACGATCCGCGCCGTCACGTAACCGATGGACAGGTCCTCGAACTGCCGCCTCATGATCGGGACGATCACCACTGCGGTTCCGATGTTCGCGATGATGAGCAGAAGCTCAAGCAGCGCGCCGAGGTAGATCTTGTTGACGTTCCCCGAACCCGCGGCGAAGGCCACCGGGTGACGGAGCGCAGGCTCGTATAGCAGCAGCGCCGGGATCGACGTGACGAACGTGATGAGGTAGAGAACGCCGAACCAACGCGCCCTCTTCTGATCTAGAGCCATAGCTGCCAGACCCCTTTCCCCGACCAGTGGTGGAGCGGCCTGCCCGCACTACCCGGACCGGGCTTGGGCGCGAACCTAACGCTTCGGTGACGCGAAGGTCAAGGCGGCGTTGGTCGTCCTTCCTCGGCCGAATAGTCACGCCAGAGCAGTTGCCGAAGGCTTACGCCGGGCCGGGAGGTGCGCAAGGTGGAGCGGCGCCGGCAGGCTCGCCGGAGGGTTAGCGAGGAGCCGGCACCGTCTCCTGCGACGTGACCCTCGCCTTGGACCCGCCGCCTCGCCAACTGGACGCGCAGGGCGCCCGAGTTCTTCCGGCGTATGGATCATCGGCGCCTGGGCGAGCGTCCTCTCACCTGACCGCCCGCTACCCGTTCGGCCGATGGTCGCGCTCGACACTCGGCGAACTCCGCGGCCGGCGGGCGAACCCGTTCATCGCCAGGGGGTCGGGCGTCTCCTCGGGCACCCGGCCGGGGCATGCCGCAACGGCGCGGGCGTCAGGATTCCCCCTGTGGCCCCCTGGCACCTTTATTGGCCACTCGCCTGGGCCAGTGTTCCGGAATGACCCCTGGACGGAGTCTGAGTTACGGGTCGCTCTCAGGTGGCGTGAGGTTCTTTGTTGCCCGCTGGGTCTGATGTTTTGCTTGCGCCTTCACTGCCCGCACGTCCTCTTGAAGCGCGTGCGCTTCGCGCCTCGCCTTGGCCGCTCGGGCTCGCGTCTGCGCCCAGACATCGCTGAGTCGCCTGGGCGATACCTCGCTCTTCGGCAGGAACTTTGTGGCTCCGCATGACGCTGCAAGCGACTCAAGGTCCGGTTCAGCAGACACCAACACAACCACAGCCTGGGGCTGACGCGTCAGGATCCGGCGTGCCGTTTGGGGCCCGTCCAGTCCTGGCATCCGTACGTCGAGGAGCACGAGGTGAGGGTCGAGACGCGGCAGAAGCTGCAATGCCTCCTCACCGGAGCCGGCGCAGCCCGCAAGAGTGAACTGCTCGGCTGTGGAGACGACCTCTGCCAGTCCCTTCCTGCACGCCTCGTTGTCGTCGACCACGAGCACACGGACCGGCTCAACCGCCATCTCGTCCTCCACGGGACGGTCACTGCTCATATGGCCGTCCGCGAGCACCGCTCCGCCGCTGTCGTGCAGCCTCACATAGGCATCTACGGCAAGCAGGACATACTCGTGGCACTCCTCCTCGCCACACTCGCAGAAGAAATCCCAAGCCTGCTCTTCGAAGCGCGAGTCGCACGCAACCTCAAGGATCCCCTGGTTGACCTCCGCCAACGCCGCCGACCTACCAGCGAGACGCACGCCCTTCACCCAGTCCTCCTATTGCGGACAGTTGATCTTAGAAAGTCCGTTGCACCCGGTCAACCGCATCGCACAACTCCAGCGGACAGGTAGCTCGCCTGGGCGAGTGTCCTCTCACCTGACCGCTGCTACCTCGTTCGCCCGATGTTCGCGCTCAGGTCGCCGCTGATAACGTCGGTGGCGCCGTCCGGCCCCGGAACGGAGGAGCGAATGTTCCACTATCGGTTGCACCTCGAGGACGGCTCCGACGCGGGCGAAGCAACCGTTCCGCGGCGACTCCCGCGTCAACCTGCAGCTTGCGGCGATGCGATGCTGTTAGCGATGATCGAAATCAGCGACCTCCCCCGCGGCCCTTCCGATCCCGACTGGGACGAGGCATGGCGGCTGGCGACGAACCTCATCGCGGCACGGATCAGCGGCGGCGAGGCGTACACCCCTAGCTACCAGGACGTCCTCGGATGGGCCGTACGGGGCCAGCCGGCCGACGTCGCCGCGAAGAGGCTCCTGTGCATCATCGAGGCAGCCACGCGTCTTGCGACCGCCGGCCTCGCTCTCGCAGCAGACGAACCGTCGGAGACACTTGATCGGATGGTTCGGCTTATAGAAGAGGCGGACGGCGACGACGACACCGCCGTGACTCCCTGAACGCCCAGCGGCGACCGCTGCGAATCCGTCTGATCTCCTGCAGATCGCCGATTACGTGACCCGCCACCCAGCCCGCCATGGCGACGACGGAGCCGATCTCAGCGAGCAAGACCGAGACCCCGTGGCCTTCTTCGAGGAGGCGGACGAGTCGCCGTTCGTGGGGCTGCTACAGGTTGAGGCGGCGTAAGACGCATGTACGCCTTGGGCACCATCGTCTGCCTGATCGCAATAGTTGCCTGGGTCGCGGATCAGACGCTGGGCGATGTGCAGCACATCTGGCGGAACTGGCACCGACGGCGTCCCTAGCCCTCCCGACGAGCCGCCGCTCGTCGGGCGGTCGCAGGTGGAGGCGGCGTATCCGTCGCTCGCAGCTAGGCGAAGATGAGAGGGGGAGGCGAGGAGAACAGGCCAAAGACCTCCCCCTCCGTTGCACGCGCAGTCCGAGAGGAGGGCGTGCATCGGGCTAATCTCCGCCGGTCGACTGGTTACACCCTGTCCTCAACGTCCTCCCGTTCGACGAGGAAGACGAGTCGCCGTTCGTGGCGATGCTCAGGGTTGAAGCGGGCGGGTAGCTTTAGCCCGTTCTCGGGTACGCGATCCCCATGGCTATAGCCGTCATCATCCCTGAGGACGAGAAGTACGCCGCGCTGGTGCGGCATGCAGCGGAGAATGACCTCCTGATCGTTGACCTCCAGCACCTCGTGCTGGCGCTCCGCCACGATGTCGCCAACGCGGAGGCTGCGACCAAGCTCGCTCAAGAAGCTACCGAGCAACTGCGCGAGCAGCGCAGACAAGGAATCGCCGACATCCGCGAACTGCTGAAGCGCTTCGAACAGCGCTCGCGTTCTGCTTGACCATCACGGAGCAATTTTTCAGCCGTGCGTACTGGCCGGTGCCGTCCGGAGAGCGTTCATTTACCGGGGGGTGATTTGTCCGGAGTCTCGGCTCCGAGCATCCGCAGTACAGCGTTCAGCTGCTCGTGGTCGTCCTCCTCCTCAACCGCAATCGCCTGTCGCAATCGAGCAATGAGCGCATCATCCACAGCTTCAACAGAGTTGTCCACAGAAGATTCCACACCTGGGGAAAGTTCCACCGTACAGCCAAGACAGGCGACTCAACCTGTTGTCCATTGGGACTTGTCGGAGTTTGCGGGACATGAATCCGGCTGAGACAGGCCATCACCCGCGTCTTCGCGTGCGAACATGCGTTCGTGACCTCGCAAGGCTCCGCTCAGGGTCGCTTCGGTCGCGCCGTGGCGACGAAGAACCTCTGGGCAGCCGAGACGGCGCTCAGGGAGATGGGTACTCCCTCCCTGATGGACGCGCTCGACTACCTCGGTCTCGTTGCAGAACTGAAGCCGGAGAGGTTCGGAGCGGCAGCTGTCCGATGGCATGGAAGGCTTGAACTTGAAGCCTCAGCCATGACGCTGAGCGAGGCGCAGTTGGCGCTTGCCGCACTCGCCAGCCTGGCTACGGGTGAGCGTGAAGCGCTAACTCTTCTTCGAGCGCTTCTCCGACGGGTCAATCCGACACTTGTGCGGCGGACGGGCTAAAGACCGGTCAGACGGCCCGCCCGGTGATCTACCTAACGCTTCGACTCTCCTCCGTTGTGCGACTTTGGCCTGCGACCCCTGCGAGCCTGCTGCCTGCCAACCTGAACTAGCCGCTTGACCTCGCTGTCATCGGGGTGGGCGTCCACAACGATCACGCCCTTACGTGCATCGCCGTACCTCACCGTGATCGTCACCGCATCACGTTCGTTGCCGATTTCTTTGCCGGAAAGGTCGCTCACGAAGATGGTTTTCCGAGCCACGCCGCCTCCTTGAATCGGTGCTCTAACCCTCGGCGATCCTAGACAGCCTCGGCAGTGGGGGACGCCTCAAGGACAGGCGGTTCCGCGTCCTCGATACTTCGTCCCGTTCGAGGAGGAGGACGAGTCGCCGTTCGTCGGGCTGCTGCAGGTGGAAGCGGCCTAGGCGTTCGGCTCGCCGCATCCGTCCGTGTGTCTCTTGGCCTCGCCGAGCAGGAGGGACCATGATTCGGTCGATGAGCGGCCAGCTTCGAGCGGTTGCAGTGGCTGTCGCGGTCGTGGCGATCGCGGTCGTGGTGTACCGGCAGGAACACCACCTCAGGACCGACAGCCCCGGTGGGCCAGTCGCACTGTTCGCGCCCAGCCCCGCAATTGGTGGCAGCGAGCGCGCCGTCGTCATCGAGCCGACCCCGCCGAAGGGGATCGGTAGCCAGATCACCGCAGGGAGCCACGTCGATGTCACCGCCGCCACGCACGGCGAGATCAGGCTCCGCGAGCTCTACGGGAACATGTACGTCCTCGACGCCAGTAGCAGCGCCGGCACAGTCACACTTCGAGCCACGCTGCAACAGGCAGGAAGGCTCGTTTACGCGTCGGTGAATGACCGGCTAGTCGTACGGCTTCACCGGTAGGTGGATCGGGGCGGCGTCGT
>JAJKIB010000253.1 GCA_021154745.1 Mycobacterium sp. | reverse complement strand
AGGTCACGCAGATACTGCCGGGCGCGCACTGCGTTGTCCGCCGCCCGGCACGCCGGTGCGGGGGCCAGGGTAAATTCGAAGAACCCCGGGCCCAACTCGGCGTGAAACATCTCAACCTCGATGCCGATGGAGTGCATCCGGTTGATGAAATCACTTGCGAGCATGTGAGTTTCCGATGACCGGGTGAGGCTGTAGGCGTTTTCAGTGCCGCCCAGGGGGCGGCGCAGGCCGCTGTCGGATCCTTCCGCGGTGTCGTGGAACAGCCACAATTCGTACTCGAAGCCAAGGACCGGTTCCAGGTCGACGTCGGTGTATCGGCTGATCAGCGAGCGCAGCACCGCCCGTGGCGACATCTCGACCGGTTGGCCGTCGGCGCCGGTGAGATCGGCAATGACCGCGTCGGTTCCCGGCCGCCAGGGCAGCTCGATGCGGGTGGATTCATCGGGTACCAGCAACGCGTCGGGATATCCGTTGCCGGCGTTGCTGAATGGGGTGTCGGTGACTTCGTCGACGACCGACAACCCGTACAGGATGGTGCAGAAAGCCAGGCTGGTCGGGTTGTGTGTTTTTTCCGCGCGCACCAGCTTGCCGCGGATGCCGAGGTCGTAGTCGGGCACCTCCAGTTGCGTCAACGCCACGAGCTCCGTCATCGTCGGTCTCCTTGTCGGGTGGGCCGATGCATGGGGTCGCGTCCCACGCGCCGGTAGATGCGGTCGGGGACGTCGGCTGGGTCGCGATAGATCCACCACGTGCACGAGGTCACCGGTTGGGCGGCATTCCATGTCGGGGCGTCGATCACGCGGGTGGGATAGCCGAGCCGGTCGATCGGCATGACTTCGTTGAGCAGGCAGCAGTGCACGCAATAAGAGCAGATGCCAATGGTGTTCCACGCCCAGTCGTGTGGCGCGGTGGTGACGGCGAATTCAAACGGGGCGGCGGCACGGGGCCCCCCGTCGGTGATGAGTGCATCCAGTGAGCGTCCGCCTGATCCGCAAGGGGCGAAACGAAACCCGATGCGGGTGGGTTCCTCGATGATCTCGATGTCGCCCTGGCGGCCGATGCCGGTCAGATGGGCGTGGAACCCGTCGACGATGGCAATCATCAATTGGTGGGCCGAGGTCTCCCATGGCTGAGTGTCCAACGAGTACCGACTGGCGTGCAGGTCATACCAGTCGCCCATCAGAAAATCCCACAAGTCGCCTAACGAGTCCTCCCCCACCGTTTTCACCGCGATGTCGATCACCCCGCTGACCCGGTCGACGGCGCGGTCGTGAATTCCCAACCATTGCAAGCGGGCCTGCTCGATCGCGGCGACGGCGTAGGACTGCTGTGTTCGGCAGGCGCGTGCGGCATGCCGAACCACGGTGGTGAACGTCGGCCACTCGGCCTCGATGCCGTCCGTAGCCTGCGCGCCGATCAGGTCACGCAACCGCGACAGGGCGGCATCAAGGACTGCAGGCTGCACCCCGCGCCCGCGAAGCCAGCTGAGGGTGGCGGCGGGCCAGCGCTCATAGACATCGCGCAGTTCGTCAGCTTCGGCCACCGACACCTCGACCAGGGCTGCGGCGACATCCCAGTCGCCGGCGCTGGCGCGCTCGGTGGCGGTGCGAAAGGTGCCTTTAGCCAACTCATCCCACGTTCCGGCGCGAGCCAGGCGACCGAGGGAAGGTTCGTAGGCGACAACGGATGGGGTGGGGTCATTGGTGGTCATGTCAGCCGGAAACCCCCGTCGACGCACAAGTCGGTGCCGGTGATGTAGCCAGCTTGATCACTGAGCAGAAATGCAACCGCGTGTGCGATGTCAACCGGGTCGGCGAATCTGCCCACCGGCACCCGAGACGATAGTGAGGGCGGCAGCGCGCTGGTGGTGCCGTGCGCTGCGGCCATCGCGGTGGCCACGAATCCTGGGGAGACGCTGTTGACTCGCACGCCATCACCGGCCAGAGCACGGGCGGCGCTTTGTGTCAGCATCTGCAGACCGGCCTTTGACGCCGCGTACTGAGGGGTGGGATCGGGATCGGTGAGCGCGATGACCCGAGCGGCTTCGATCGAGGTGATGTTGACGATTGCCGCTGGCGAGTTGCGGCGCAGCGCCGGTGCCAAAGTGTCAATCAGGTTGTAAGCGCCGACCAGGTTGATTTCCAGACATCGCTGCCAGGCCTGCCTGTCGACTCCGGTGAACCCGGTGTTGTCAAGGATTCCCGCGCAATTGACAAGATAGGCGATGTTGTCGGGATACACCCCGTGGTCGGTGAGCGTTACCAAGATGTCGGTGTCGCGGACGTCAGCAGCGACGCCGACCCGCACCCGCGGGCCGAAAACGGGGTCCGGTTCGGGCATGCGGACGTCCATCAGGATCGTGCGAACCCCCGCCGACATCAAGATGCGCGCGGTGGCCGCACCGATCCCAGAAGCGGCGCCGGTTATGAGTGCGTCGCCACCACTGAATGTCAGCGGCAGGGCCTTGGTGGATGCGGCAACGGTCATTGCTCGCCGAACCTGCGCTGGTGCTCAGATAGGGCGTCCTGGAAGCACTCTCGTGGTGCACGTATCACGCCGGCGCCGATTTGGCCGCCGTCGCGGCCGGCGAGCCCGACGTCCATTACCGGCAGCACACCGGTGTCGAGGACCTTGCGCGCGTCGATGCCGGTCGGGGTGCCGCGGAAACCGAACAGCGGGATGCGGTAGGTGCTGTTCTCCCCGTAAGTGATCGCGTACATCTCCCGGTTGCGTTCGATCATCACCTCCGGCGAACCACCCTGGTATTCCTGCAGCGACAGCGCGCAGGCCTGGGCGAAGCCGCCAAGCCCGATCGTCTCGGTGATCGGGGATTCCCCACCCATCCAAGTGATTTCGTCTTCGTTGTGTCCGGCGAACAGCTTGCTCTGATGAATCGGCGGAGGCCCTTCAAACCACACGTCGCCCAGGCCGGCCAGTTTGATGGCGAAACCGCGGCAGCTGAAGGCCATCGCGGAGACGAGGGTGGAGCCAGGCACGGCCATGGCGTCGGCCGAAGCCTTTGCGGCCGCCATCGATAGCCTCAAGAAGAAGTAGTCGTTTTCCGCCAGATGCAGCATGGTCTCCCGCACGCCGGGTACGTGGTCATCCATCATGTCCAGGACGGCGGGCAGAACGTCGCGGTTGAACAAGATCGACGCGGCAGCGTTACGGCTGTGGACCTCATCGCCCATGCGCAGCGCCCGCGCGATCAGTGGTTTGAGCGCGACTCCGCCGCGGCGGCGGATCGCTTCACCCACCACGGGCGCCAGCACGGTATTGACGTGTATCAGTCGGTCCCGCACGCTGTCGTCGTAGCAGCCGTAATTGAGCCGGCGAGGTTGCTTGCCTTCATAGAAGTTGCAGAACCCTCGATTCCCGTGAGCGCGGTTTTCGACGACGAAGACGGGCATGGAGGCGGTGTAAATGCCGGCCAGCGACCCGACGGCCGAGTAGTCGTGACAGGCTCCGACCACGATTTGTCCGGAGTCGAATCCAGCGATGGCGTCCTCTCGACTTGCGGCAAGGCCTTCGAACAGCGCTCCCCCGATGAGGGCTTCGCGCTGGCCGCCCGTGTAGCTGTGCCAGGACATAGGCGCACCAGAGGTGAGGACCAAGTTGTCGCGGTAACCCGGCAGCACGTCGCGAGCGGGCTGCACATCGACAACCCAGGGGTCGGCCTCGTCGAGACGCTGAAACGCCACCGCATTCGCATCATCGCTTGACGTGAACGTGTCCAGGTCGAGGCCGGGCAGTTCAGAAGTGCTCACCATGCGACCACACCACCGTCGACGAGCAGGGTCTGGGCGGTGATGAAGGAGGCGCGGGGGGACAGGAGGAACTCCACAGCCTCGGCCACTTCCTCGGGTTCGCCGATGCGCTTGAGCATCGCGTAACTGGCGCTGACTTCCTCACCGCCGGACACTCGCGCCATCGACGCGCTCATCGGTGCGCGGATCACCCCGGGGGCGACATTGTTTACCCGGATGCCGCGCGGGGCGAGTTCGTCGGCCACATAACGCGTGTATGCCGCGATGCCGGCCTTCGTCGCGCCGTAGACCGAGGCACCGCGGAACCTGCCGAAGTGTCCAGTGAGGCTGCCGACATTCACGATCGCACTCCCCGCGGTCAGCAGCGGGGCGACCACGTCAGTCACCCGCGCCATCCCGGCGATGTTCACCTGAAACATCAAGTCCAGCTTGCTCTCGTCCAACTCGCCCAGGAACGAATCCCGCAGAATCCCCGCACAGTTGACCAGGCCGAACACCGTCTCGTCCGCATCAACGACTGATTGCACCGCCGAGCAGACGCTCGCGCGGTCGGTCACGTCCATGGCCACCGCAGTAGCGCCATGCAGCCCGGCGTGCTGGAAGTTCAACGCCTCGACAGCCTCCTTCAGATCGGCCGCCACTGGGACGTACTTGCTCTGCAGCAAGCGACGACAGATGGCCTGGCCGATGACGCCGGCCCCTCCCGTCACGATGACCTTGTTTCCCAACGTCCGTTCCTTCCCGCTGGTGACCCGAATCACCTAGTGGCACTCAGTCTCGTCGATAAAGACCTATTGGTCAAGTTTTTAGGTCTTTTATTCAAAGACAGTCCCGTGTGGCTATCCGATGATCCGACTTATGGTCCAAAGAGCAGGGCAAAGCTCCTTTTGCGCGGTGGTGTTGTAGCCTTCGAAGAAAGAAAGGGGCCGGCATGGCAGCGGTACGCGCAGCAGCATTGAGTCCGGTCCGGCAGATACCCGCCCACGAGTTGGTGGTGGACCAGATGCGAAGGGCGCTGGAGCTGGGACAGTTCCGGCCGGGTGACCGGTTGCCCAAGGAGCGAGAACTATCCGAGATGCTCGACGTGTCGCGGACCACGGTGCGTACTGCGGTCGGAGTGCTCGAGCGCGAAGGGTTGATCGCCGTGCGCCGGGGTCGAGGCGGTGGCTTCACGGTTCAGGCGCCTCCTGTGGACGCCGCGGAGATGCGCCGCGAGCTGCGCCGGAACAAACGAGCCATCCGTGATGCATTCGATTATCGGATCATCGTCGAAACCGGCGCGACGCGATTGGCGGCTGAGCGTCGCCGGAGCGCGGATCTGGCCGACCTGCAGAAGTTGTTGAACGGGATGGACGCCGCGCTCGAGACGGCGCTGGGCGATCAGTCTGCCCAGCACACTATCGAGTTTCAGACCCTCGACACCGCGTTTCACATGGGCATCGCCCAGGCAGCACAGAATGACCGTCTGCTCGATGCGGTCGCCGACGCGCGGCGCAGGATGTGGCTGCCGGTAGGAGCGATCTTCGGCCGGCTCGAACCCAACGCCAACGACTACCACGAGTCGATTCTCGAAGCGATCGAGTACTGTGAGCCCGAACTGGCTGCGGTGCGCATGGAAGAACACATCAACGACACCCGCCATACCATCGAATCCTGGCTCAAGCGCTGACGAAAGGGCGCAAGCCGGTCACAGACCTTGGGGCAGTTCGGGCAGCGTCTGGCCACCGTCGACCACCAGTGTCTGCCCGGTGACGAACGAGGACTCCTCGCTAGCGAAATATCGTGCAGCAAAAGCGATATCGGCTGGCGTGCCAAGACGACGCTGCGGAATGCAGGCCGCCATCTTGGCGATTGCGTCCTCGCCCAGCCCGTTGAGCCCCTCGGTGCGGATACTGCCGGGCAAGACCGCGTTGATGGTGATTGCGTCACCGGCCAACTCGAGGGCTGCGGTGCGCACGAAGCCCAGTTGCGCCGCCTTGCTGGCACCGTAATGGCCAAGGCCGGCATAGCCGGTGATCGGGCCCGTGATCGACGACGTCACCACCACCCTGCCGCGCCCGGAGTCGCACAGCGCGCGACGGCATGCCTGCACACTGAAGATCGTCCCGGCGACGTTCGTGGCGAAGATCGTCGCCAGATCAGCGTCATCGAGATCGCCGAGCAGCCGTTCGGGATAAATGCCGGCATTGGCGCACAATACATCCAGGCCGCCCAGCGCCCGCTCGGCCTCGGCAGCCATCCGTGTGCACGACGTGCGATCGGAGACATTGGCGACGATCGCCTCGACCTGATGCCCATGCTCGCGCAGCCGTTGCGCCGCGTCCTGCAGCGAGGACGCTGATCGAGCGCTTATGGCTACTGCCGCGCCT
>JAJKIB010000252.1 GCA_021154745.1 Mycobacterium sp. | reverse complement strand
CTTGTCGGCGGCAGTGGCCGGCCGGGCAGCACCACATAAAACGATGCTCCCGGCGGTTGGCCGCCGGGCACCGTGTCCTCGACCCGCAGCGTGCCGCCGTGTTTGACCAAAATCTGTTTCACGATCGCCAGGCCCAGTCCCGAGCCGGGCATCGCGCGCGCCGACGTCGAACGGTAGAACCGCTCGAACACAAGCCGCCGCTCCTGCAGCGGAATGCCGGGCCCGAAGTCAGACACCACCAGTTCGGCATGCAGCGGGTCGATCTGCGTCAGCCGGACGCCGACCCGCCCGCCCGGCGGGCTCCATTTCGCGGCGTTGTCGAGTAGATTGAGCACCGCGCGCGCCAATCCGCCGCCGTCTCCGTATACCTGCCATCCGGTGACCGAGACGTCGAACTCAATGTCGTTGCGGCGCCTGCGAACCCGCTCTAGGGATCGCTCCACCACATCCGACATGTCGACCGGTTCATGGATGACGCCGCCCGCCTCGTCACGGGTCAGGTCGACCAGATCGCCCACCAGCGTGGACAATTCCTCGATCTGCGCGATCACATCCGCGCGCAGTCCGGCCATCTCTTCCTCTGGCAGCCGTGGCGCACCGGGCGCCATCGACGCCATTAGCAGCTCGACGTTCGTGCGCAGCGATGTCAAAGGGGTGCGCAGTTCGTGGCCTGCATCGGTGACCAGCCGGGCTTGGCGTTCGCGCGATTCGGCCAGGGCGCGCAGCATCATGTTGAAAGCCTCTGTGAGACGGGCGAGTTCGTCGCTGCCGAACACCGGAATGGGTCGAAGGTCGTCGGTGCGGGCCACCCGCTCGGCCGCTTCGGTGAGCCGGCCCACCGGCCGTAGCCCGGCGCGGGCCACCGCACCACCGGCCATCGCGGCCACCACCACGCCGAGGCCGCCGACGATCAGCAGCACCGTTCCCAACCGTTTGAGCACCTGACCCGTCGGCGCCAGGCTCTTCGAGATGAGCAGCGAGCTGCCGTTGGTCAGGTGCAGGGCCAGCACGCGCTGGTGGTTGACGGTTCGCAGCGACATCAACAACTCGCCCTGCACCACATCCTTTTCCGGCTCGCCCAGCGGCAGCGTCTGGCCCTCCTGGTTGGCTGTGTAGATGGACCGGCCGGGATTGACGAGCATCGCGTTGACGTCCGAATAGGCGGTGCCCTCGATGGCCTTGCCGGGATCGGCGGCCAGTGATCCGCTCTCGATCAGAAGTCGGGCCCGGCTGTGCAGCTGGTTATCGATGTCGTCGTAGAGCGCCCGCGACACCACCGCATAGACGGCAACGGCCATCAGCACGACGACCATGGCCACCATCGACATGGCGAGCAGCATCACGCGCCACCGCAGCGATACTGAGCTGGCAGTGCCAATGGGTGGCAACGACTTCGTCCGCCGCCTGAACCCGAACTTCTTGGCTGACATCAGGGCGGTGTCTCACGCAACACGTAACCCACCCCGCGCACGGTGTGGATCAGTCGCGGCTCTCCTTCTGCTTCGGTCTTGCGGCGCAGGTATCCGACATACACCTCGAGCGCATTGCCGGAGGTCGGGAAGTCGAAGCCCCACACCTCTTCAAGGATGCGACCGCGAGTCAGCACCCGCCGCGGGTTGGCGATCAGCATCTCCAGAAGCGCGAACTCGGTGCGGGTCAGGCTGATCTGCCGGTGGCCGCGGGTGACCTCGCGGGTGACCGGGTCCAGGGACAGGTCGGAGAACGTCAGCGCAGGCGAGTCGGCACCGTCGTCGGGCGTGGTTCGACGCAGCAGCGCCCGCATCCGTGCCAGCAGTTCCTCGAGGGCGAATGGCTTGGGCAGATAGTCGTCGGCACCCGCGTCCAGCCCAGCGACCCGTTCGGACACCGAGTCACGTGCGGTCAGCACAAGGATCGGCAGGTCGTCACCGGTGCTGCGCAGCTGTCGGCAGACCTCGAGCCCGTCCAGCCGGGGCATCATCACGTCGAGTACGAGGGCGTCGGGCCGGTCGTTGGCGATCGCGTCGAGGGCTTCGCGGCCGTCCTGCGCCAGCTCGACCGAGTATCCGTTAAAGGCAAGCGACCGGCGCAGGGATTCGCGCACCGCGCGATCGTCATCAACGACAAGTATGCGCACAGCCACAGTGTCTATCCATCACCTGAGACTGACCTGAGAGGCGCGCCGCTATCGGCGCGGGTCAGCTAGCTGCGGTCGAGATCGATAAGGCCGAGGCGGGCGGCCTTGAGTAGGCGCCGCGGCACCTTGTGCTGCTGTCCGGCGACAGTCACGTTCACGAGTTCGGGACGCTTGGCTTTCCACTGCGCGCGCCGGCTACGGGTGTTCGCGCGCGACATTCTGCGCTTGGGCACAGCCATGATCGAGCTCTCCTCTATAGGGGTCTATGCCGCGCGGACACCATCTGCGGCGACAATTAGTAGTAAGGATAGCTGGCGAGGTCCCAGCGCCGAAATTGCAGCCAGGGTCGTTGTCGGCTCCGATTCACGACCCTCAGTGCAATCTCGGCACGCCGTACCGGCTAACCTACCGGTTGGTTGGGTCGATGACGACGACGGGAGAGCGGGTGCCAACTTCAGTCCGCATCGGCAACTGCTCGGGCTTCTATGGCGACCGGCTGGCGGCCATGCGGGAGATGCTGACCGGCGGAGATCTGGACTATCTGACCGGCGACTACCTGGCCGAGCTGACCATGCTGATCCTGGCCCGCGACCGCGCTAAGTCGCGCGACCGTGGGTATGCGAAGACGTTCTTGGTCCAGCTGGAGGACTGCCTTGGCACCGCGCTCGATCGCGGTGTGCGGATCGTCGCCAACGCCGGCGGCCTCAATCCCGCGGGCCTGGCCGCGGCGGTGCGGGCACTGGCCGGGCGGCTCGGTCTGTCCGTCAACGTCGCCCACGTCGAGGGCGACGACTTGCTCGGGCGCGCCGATGAGCTGGGCTTCGGCGCGCCGTTGGCGGCCAACGCCTACCTCGGGGCGTGGGGCATCGCCGACTGCCTGAGCGATGGCGCCGACGTGGTTGTGACGGGTCGCGTCACCGACGCGTCGGTGATCGTCGGTCCCGCCGCGGCCCACTTCGGCTGGGGCCGCACCGACTACGACGCGCTCGCGGGTGCGGTGGCCGCCGGCCATGTCATCGAGTGCGGTGCACAGGCCACCGGCGGCAACTACGCCTTCTTCACCGAAGTCGCTGACCTGACACATCCCGGGTTTCCGCTCGCCGAGATCCACGCCGACGGGTCGTCGGTGATCACCAAGCACCCGGGCACGGGCGGCGCGGTGACCATCGGCACGGTCACCGCCCAGCTGCTCTACGAGATCAGCGGTGCACGCTATGCGAATCCCGATGTGACGCTGCGGGTCGACACCATCGAGTTGTCCGACGACGGGCCCGACCGGGTGCGGATCCGCGGCGTCAAGGGCGAGCCGCCACCGCCGACACTCAAGGTGTCGCTGAACAGCATCGGCGGGTTCCGCAACGAAATGGCACTGGTGCTGACGGGCCTGGACATCGAGGCCAAGGCCGACCTGGTGCGCAGGCAACTGGAAACCAGTCTGACGGTCAAACCCGCCGAGATGGAGTGGACGCTGGCCCGCACCGACCACGCCGACGCCGACACCGAGGAGGCCGCAAGCGCGCTGCTGCGGTGCGTCGTTCGGGATCCCGATCCCGCGAACGTAGGACGTCAATTCTCTTCAGCGGCAGTGGAACTCGCACTGGCCAGCTACCCCGGATTCACCAGCACCTCACCGCCGGGCGACGGTCAGGTGTACGGCGTGTTCACGCCGGGCTACGTCGACGCCACCGACGTGCCACACGTCGCAGTGCACGCCGACGGCACGCGGGTGGACATCGCCCCGGCGAGCCAGACGCTCGAACTGGCGCCCGTTCCACCCTCCGCGCTGCCCGAGCCGTTGCCGTTCGGACAGACGCGACGGCGGCCGCTCGGCCTGATCGCGGGCGCGCGCAGCGGCGACAAGGGCGGTGCCGCCAACGTCGGGCTGTGGGTCCGCACCGAGGACCACTGGCGGTGGCTCGTGCATACGCTGACCGTCGAGAAGTTGCGCGAATTGTTGCCCGAGACAGCCGATTTGCCGGTCACCCGGCATCTGTTGCCCAATCTGTGGGCGGTCAACTTCGTCATCGACGGCATTCTCGGCCAGGGCGTCGCGTATCAGGCGCGATTCGACCCGCAGGCCAAGGGGCTGGGCGAGTGGCTGCGCAGCCGGCACGTCGACCTCCCGGAAAGTTTTCTATGAGCATCTGGCACACCCCCGAACGCGAACAGCTTCGAAAAACCGTGCGCGCCTTCGCCGAACGTGAAGTGCTGCCCCACGTCGACGAGTGGGAACGCAGCGGCGAGCTGCCACGCGAGCTTCACCGCAAGGCCGGCGAGGCCGGATTGCTCGGTGCTGGCCTGCCCGAAGCAGTCGGCGGTGGCGGCGGCGACGGCGCCGACTCGGTGATCATCTGCGAGGAAATGCATTACGCAGGTTCGCCGGGCGGAGTGTTCGCGTCGCTGTTCACTTGCGGGATCGCGGTGCCGCACATGATCGCGTCCGGCGATCAGCGGCTCATTGACACGTATGTGCGGCCCACCCTGCGAGGCGAGAAGATCGGCAGCCTGGCCATCACCGAACCCGGCGGCGGCTCCGACGTCGGGCACCTGACCACAAGAGCTGTACGAGACGGCGACGAGTACATCGTCAACGGCGCCAAGACCTACATCACCTCCGGTGTGCGGGCCGACTACGTCGTGACCGCGGCGCGCACCGGCGGACCTGGCGCTTCTGGTGTTTCGCTGATCGTCGTCGACAAGGGCGCCCCGGGTTTTGAGGTCAGCCGCAAACTGGAAAAGATGGGCTGGCGTTCGTCCGACACCGCGGAGTTGTCCTACACCGACGTGCGGGTGCCCGCTGCAAACCTGATCGGCGGTGAGAACTCCGGTTTCGCGCAGATCGCGGCCGCATTCGTGTCCGAACGCGTCGGCCTTGCCGCGCAGGCGTATTCGAGTGCGCAGCGCTGCCTGGACATCACCGTGGAGTGGTGTCGAAACCGCGAGACCTTCGGAAGGCCGCTGATCTCGCGTCAGCAGGTGCAGAACACGCTGGCCGAGATGGCCCGCCGCGTCGACGTCGCTCGGGTCTACACGCACCACGTGGTCGAGCGGCAGCTCGCTTCCGGAGCCGCCCCGGCGGCGACATCAGACACAGTGACGAATTCCTTAATAACGCAGGTGTGCTTCGCGAAGAACACGGCAGTCGAGGCCGGTGAATGGGTCGCGAACCAGGCGGTGCAGCTGTTCGGCGGCATGGGCTACATGACCGAATCCGAGGTCGAACGCCAGTATCGAGACATGCGCATCCTCGGAATCGGCGGCGGAACAACCGAAATCCTCACCGCGCTTGCGGCCAAGACCCTTGGATTCCAGTCATGACATTGCGGTCCACCCTCGACCCCGCATCGCCTGCCTATGTCGAGGCGGCCTCGGTGATGACGGAAAAGCTGGCCGAGCTCGACACCGAACATGCGAAGGCACTGGCGGGCGGCGGCCCGAAATACGTCGAACGCCACCATGACCGCGGCAAGCTCATCGCACGCGAACGCATCGAGCTGTTGCTCGATCCCGATGCGCCGTTCCTTGAGCTGAGCCCACTCGCCGCCTGGGGCACCGACTTCCAGGTGGGCGCCAGCGTCGTGGTCGGCATCGGCGCCGTCAGCGGAGTCGAATGCATGCTGGTGGCCAACGACCCGACCGTCAAGGGCGGCACCAGCAACCCGTGGACTTTGAAAAAGGTTCTGCGCGCCAACCAGATCGCCTTGCAGAACCGGCTGCCGGTGATCTCGTTGGTCGAATCCGGCGGCGCCGACCTTCCCACGCAGAAGGAGATCTTCATCCCGGGTGGCCAGATGTTCCGGGACCTGACCCGGTTGTCGGCAGCGGGCATCCCGACCATCGCGCTGGTGTTCGGTAATTCGACGGCGGGCGGTGCCTACATCCCCGGTATGTCCGACCACGTCGTGATGATCAAAGAACGCTCGAAGGTGTTCCTAGCCGGGCCGCCGCTGGTCAAAATGGCCACCGGTGAGGAGTCCGACGATGAATCGCTGGGCGGCGCCGAAATGCACGCCCGCATCTCGGGTTTGGCCGACTACTTCGCCGTCGACGAGCTCGACGCGATCCGCATCGGCCGCCGCGTCGTCGCCCGGCTCAACTGGCGCAAACAGGGACCGGCTCCCGG
>JAJKIB010000251.1 GCA_021154745.1 Mycobacterium sp. | reverse complement strand
CGCGGGCTGAACCTGCGGCGCCCGGCACCGGACGGCGACCCGCGCTACGTGCTCGCAATCCGGCCGAAGGACAACACGGTTCTCGTCGGGCCGCGCGAGCTGCTGGCCGCCGATTTGGTGACGGCCGAGCGTCCCGTCTGGACAGCGGGCGCTGCGCCGGCGGACCGGTTGTCCTGCGCGGTGCAGCTTCGTGCGCACGGTATGACGAGCCCGGCGTCCGTGGTGGTAGACCGCGCGAGGGTGACGGCAACGCTGACCGTGCCGCAGCAGGGGGTTGCGGCTGGTCAGGCGCTCGTGATGTACGCCGGGGACGAGGTGTTGGGCTCCGCCACGATCACCGCGGCTCGGCCCGCCACCGTGCAGGTATGACCCGGCCCTGGGCGGCCGGTGCGGTGACCGGCGTCGGGTCGCTGCCGGGAGTCGATCCGGTGGAGGCCGCGCGGTTGGTGTTCGGCGAGCTGCCTGGCTTGCCGCATCTGCCGGAACTGCCTGCCCGCGGCGCCGGCGCGGACACGATCGGTCGCACCGCGGCGCTGCTCGTTGACCTGCCGGTCGAGATCGTCCCGTCCGGCTGGCGGTTCACTGCGCACCCTGGAGCTGACCTGCGCCGCGCCCGCGACTTCCTCGCGTGGGATCTGGACGCGCTCGAGGCGGCCGCGGAGGCGTTCGTCGGGCCGGTCAAGGTCCAGGTGGCCGGCCCGTGGACTCTTGCCGCTTCGCTGGAGCTTGCGTCCGGGCACCGCGTGGTCAGCGATCCTGGCGCCGTCCGTGATCTTGCGGAGTCGCTGGCCGAGGGAGTCGCCCGACACCTCGCCTAGCTCGGCCGGCGGGTGCCGGGTGCGCGACCGGTCTTGCAGGTGGACGAGCCGTCTGTCCGCGCCGTGCTCGCCGGCGCCGTGCCGACGCCGTCGGGCTATGGCATGGTGCGCGCGGTCGAGGCCTCGGTCGTCGAACAGGCCCTGGCGCGGGTGTTCGATGTCGCGCCGGAAGGCGGTCGCGTGGTGCACTGCTGCGCCGCCGACCCGCCGTTCGAGCTGTTCGGCAGCGCAGGTGCTGACGCGTTCTCCTTCGATCTGGCACAGCTGGGCACCGCCGGTTATGACGTCCTGGCTGCGGCGGTCGACGTTGGAACCTCGCTGTGGCCGGGGGTGCTGCCGGCGAGCGATGCGCCGCTGGCGTTCCAGACGGCCCGCACGCGGATCCGCGATCTCTGGACAGCACTCGGGTTTCCCGTTTCCGGGTTGGCCGCCGGGATCGTCGCGACGCCTTCCTGCGGATTGGCCGGCGCCTCGGCCGAGCACGCTCGAGCGGTGCTCACAGCGTTGGGTGAGCTCGGGAAGTGGCTGGCGGACGTCTCCGGGGGGAGCGAGTCCTAGAAAGCCGCGTCACCACAGCGTCCGGAGTCCACTCGTTTGGCTCTGGCCGATCCCGGGGATCAATTCGCCATGTGGACGGCACTGTTGCGGGGTGCCATCGCCGGCGCGGCCGGGACCACCGCCCTGAACGCCTTGACCTACGCGGACATGGCGCTCCGCGGACGTGCCCCGAGCGATCTACCGGAGCAGGCGGTGGCCCAGACCAGTGAGCAACACGGCGTTCCGATTCCCGGCGAAGGGCAACAGCGGGAGCACCGACTGCAGGGTCTCGGCGCGCTGGGCGGCATCGGCGTCGGTGTCGCACTCGGCGTCGCCGCGGGCCTGGTGCGTCCGCTGCTCATCCGGATGCCGCTGCTGGTCAGCGGTACCTTGGTTGGCGCCGGCGCGATGGCGGCGACCGATCTGCCGATGGCCGGCAAGGGCCTCACCGATCCGAAGCAATGGTCGACGGCTGAGTGGGCAAGCGACGTGGTTCCGCATCTTGCCTATGGCATCGTGACCGTGGGCGCCCTGCGCCGGTTCAGCCAGGCCGCCTGAGCACCTCGCCCGTAGAACCCCCGGAGAGCCATTGCGGGCATACGAGGATTCAGCCGCCACCGAGGAACTTGGACGTCTTGCGGCGGGCAACCGACTTGGCTGCGCCCTCCTCCGCTTCCAGCATGAGTTGAGGTACGCCGGGCGGGTGCGAATTGGGCTCGATGTCGAGCCGGTTCACGGCTTCGGCGAACCGCAGGTAGGTGTCGACGCTAGCGATCACGATGCGCGCGTCGATGGTGAGGATCTCGATGCCGACCACGGCAAGCCGCACGTAGGCGTCGATCACGATGCCCTTGTCCAACACCAGGTCCAGTACATCGGCTAGACCGCTCGGACGCGGCGCACGGTTCGCCGAAGCGACTGAAGCAGTCATCGCAGAAGTCCATCCCATCCGGCCGGTCAGCGGCGGTGCGGCCCGGCTCCATGCCGAACTACCCCAAGCGTCCGAAGCGCAAACGCCGTCGAGGTCGCCGCCCGCGTCGGTGGCCACCCTCGTCAAGACTCGAACCGGTTCATCGGTCGCAATCCGGGGGTAGGCTATCGGCGGCTTAGCACGCAGCCGTCCTCAGGCGCCCTGAGACGAGTGTTGCGCATGATTGATCGTCGGGCCGACGTGTCGCCCGTATGTAACCGTCCACCGATCACCAGCCGCCGCAGTGCGCGGACGGTGCATGACCGTGCCTGACGATCAGGAGCGGGCCCGAGCGGATGAGTCCGCAGGAGCCGGCGGATTCCCGTCCGAGGCGGTGATCGCCTTCCGGAAGGCGTGGACCGGACCGGGCGACGCGGCGACGGCGAGCCCGGAGCTCCTGCCGGCTCGGTTGACCCGGGCGTGCGTCGCCGTATTGGGCGTCGACGGAGCCGGACTCAGTCTCCACGAAACGAATTTCCGGGTCCCGCTCGGCGCCAGCGACGAAGTGGCCACCCTGGCCGAGCGCCTGCAGTTCACGCAGGGTGAGGGGCCATGCATCGATTCCGCGTCCACCCGACGTGTTCTGGTAGTGGCCCCCGCCGAACTGGAGAAGCGTTGGCCGAATTTCACCGACGAACTGTTTCGGCACACGCCCTACCGCGCCGTCGTCTCGTTGCCTCTGGCTATCACCAGGCGATCCTTCGCCGCCTTGGATCTGTTCCTCATCGACGCCCCTAGGCTGTCGGACCTGAGCCTGCCCGAAGTGTCGGCCGTCAGCGACCAGGTCGTCGACGCGTTGTCCATGGCGGTCGATGAAGCACTCGACAAGCCGCAAACCGACCCGGACACCGACCGTGATCCGGACGCGGAACGAGATGACACGCTGATTCCGTTGTGGCTCACGGCAGCACCGGCTCAGGCCCGGACCTATGTGTGGGTGGCGATGGGCATGGCCATGACCGAGTTCCGCCTCACGGCCGCCGACGCGCTTGCGCTCATCCGCTCCTACGCATACGGCCGCGAATTGCTGATCGACGATGTGGCCAGCGGCCTGGTGGACGGAAGCCTCAATCTGGCGGAGTTGCGGCCCTAGACCTTGCGACGCCACACCCGCGGCACCGCGCCCGTCTCCACCACCTCTGTGGCGATGTCGGCGAGCTTGCGGTGACTGTGCTGGCTCGCTATGCGCAGCAGGTCGAACGCCTGATCGCGCGTCACCTTGTGCAGCACCATGAGGATGCCCATCGCGGTGCCGATCTCCCGGCTCGTGTGCAGGGCACGTTCGAGGTTGCGCGACTTCTCATCGGCCGAGGCACGGCCCACCGCAAGCGCGCCGTGCGTGGCCAGAACGTGGGCGATGACCTCGCTGCTCTCGTCGAAGGAGTCCTCCGCGTGCGCATACAGATTCAGCCCGGCGATCAGGTCGCGGTCGGATTCCACGTAGAACCGCATCGAGAGCATGCTCACGATGCCGGTCTCCTCCGCGCAGCGTCGCCCGAACTCCGGCCATCGGCCGTCGACTCGCAGGTCGCCGGCCTTGAAGGTCGTCGCTCCCAGTAAGGCGTCGACACATGGCCCCGACTTGAGGTCGTACTGGATCTGGTCGCACTGTTCCACGATGGGGTCTGTCGCGGCGACCGTACTGAATCGGGCTCCGTGCCTTCCTACGGTGACCCCCGCGTAGTCCGCACCGTCAACGCGACGAGCGGCGAGATGGACGAGCGAACGGAGCACCTCGTCAGGATTCGCTTCGACCGACAGGTCCGCACCGATGTCGGTGAACAACGCCGTCAGGTCGGCAGGCGACATTCCAAAAGTCATCTTGATCGGCACCAGGAGATGCGCATCGGATGGTCCACCTCGGGGTGTCCGGGCCCCAGGAAACAGAAGCTGGAAGCCGACGATGGAGCGCCCCGGGTTGGGCAGCACCGAGACTACGCCGGTCGTGGATGCCCCGTCCGGCCGGTGACGCTGCCCGGAACACTGCAGCCGGTGGAGGAGGTAATCCGGGATCAGTCACTGAAGGCCGAGGCGCGCCTGCTCGCATGCCGTGATGAACGCCTGCTGGCGGTCGGTGAGCTGCGCGGAATCGTAGTTGCCCGCATCGATCGCAGCGTGCCACTGGTGCATCAACGTGTCGCCCGCATCCGCGATGGACGTCGCGGCGGCGTGGATCGCCTCGTCGGATCTGCCCTCGCAGCTCAGCCCGGCCCACGCGCCGAGCTCCGACTGGCAGGACTGCGTCCAACCGGCAGATTCGATCATGTTCAGCGCGGTGATGGCGTGCCCGATCTGGCCGATGATCAGCTCTGCGTCGTCCCCCGCCACGGAGCGCAAGTCGTTCACCTGCTGCTCGAATTCCTGCCAAGAGGTGAGCATGCGGGTCCAGTCGGCGCTCTGGGTTTCATTGAGTTCCTCGCGGATGCCGTCGCCGGCGTTCACGCCGGGCGAGTAATCGTCCCAGTGATAGCTGCCGCCCGCGGGTTGGTTCCCCGCCGGGGTGTGTCCGCGGCCGATCGCGTCCTGGAGTTGCTGATCGATGGCGGTCCACTGCTGCGCCGTCTGCACTAGACCGTGCTGCTGGAGCCATTCGCGCAGCTGCTCGGGGCCGGTCTCGAACTCGTCCATCCCAGGAACCTTCACCCGGACGCTCTCCACGCCCGAACCGGGCCGGATCGTCATGCCCGCGCTCGCCGCTCCGTCGTCGAGGTGCTCGCCGGTCGCCACCTCGTACGCCAGTTCGGCCCGCTGCCGGGATCCGGTCGCCGCACCGGGCTGGTCGTCGTCACCCATGGCTCCCCCTCTGCCTGTGCAGTATGGACCGGTCAGGAACGTGTCTGCAGGACGGCGGGTTGTGTCCCACCCGCTCGGTAGGTTTGGCGCGTGACAGAGGTGCCCCCCGAGGTGCGTGACGAGCACGCGCGGCTGAGTCAGGAGGTCGACGAGAACGCCTACCGCTATTACGTCCTCGACGCGCCGACGATCAGCGACGCCGACTACGACAAGGCCATGCGCCGGCTGGAGGAACTCGAGGAGCAGTTTCCCGAACTGCGCACCCCCTCCTCGCCGACGCAGCGGGTCGCCGGCACCTACTCGACGCTGTTCACGCCCGTCGACCACCTGGAGCGCATGCTCAGCCTGGACAATGTGTTCACCGTCGAAGAGCTGACCGCATGGGCGCACCGGGTGGAGCGCGAGGCCGGCACGGTGCCCGGCTACCTGTGCGAGCTGAAGGTCGACGGGCTCGCCGTCAATCTCGTGTACGAGCGGGGCCGTCTGGTGCGCGGCGCTACTCGCGGCGACGGCCGCACCGGTGAGGACGTCACACCGAATCTGCGCACCATCGGCAACGTGCCGGATCGGCTTGCCGGTGCGGACATCCCGAGCGTCCTCGAGGTCCGCGGCGAGGTGTTCTTCCCGATCGCCCGGTTTACGGCGCTCAACGCCGCGCTGGTCGCGGCGGGCAAGGCACCGTATGCGAACCCGCGCAACACCGCGGCCGGCTCCTTGCGGCAGAAGGATCCGCGGGTTACCGCGTCCCGCGGCCTGCGGATGGTGGTGCACGGAGTCGGACGGGTCGAGGGGGGCCCGCAGGTGAGCGCCCAGTCGGGTTGGTATGAGCAATTGCGGCGCTGGGGGCTGCCGACGTCGGCGCGCGCGGAGGTGCTGCCCGATCTTGCCGCGGTGCAGGCGTTCGTCGACTACTTCGGCGAACACCGGCACGACGTCGATCATGAGATCGACGGGGTGGTCGTGAAGGTCGACGAGTTGGCGTTGCAGCGCCGGCTCGGTGCGACCAGCCGCGCGCCCCGTTGGGCGATCGCGTTCAAGTACCCGCCCGAAGAGGTCAACACCAAGCTGCTCGACATCCGGGTCAACGTCGGCCGCACCGGCCGGGTCACGCCGTTCGGGGTGATGGAGGCCGTCAAGGTGGCCGGTTCCACCGTCGACCGGGCCACGCTGCACAACCAGCACGAGGTCGAGCGCAAGGGCGTGCTCATCGGCGACACCGTGGTGCTCCGCAAGGCCGGCGACGTCATCCCGGAGATCGTCGGCCCGGTCGTCGCGCTGCGCGACGGCACCGAGCGCGCGTTCGTCATGCCGACGCGGTGCCCGGCATGCGACACCGAACTCGCGCCGGAGAAGGAGGGCGACAAGGACATCCGCTGCCCGAACTCGCGTCACTGCCCCGCGCAACTGCGCGAGCGCTTGTTCAGCCTCGCCTCCAGGTCGGCGCTGGACATCGAGGCGCTCGGCTACGAGGGCGTGGTGGCACTGCTCGACGCCGGCGTCATCACCGACGAGGGTGACCTGTTCACCCTGGCGCCGGACGCCGACGGTGACGACACCCGGGCCAGGCGCCTGCTCGCGAGCGTGCCGCTCTACACCCGAGCGGCCAAGAAGAGTGACCCGCCGGACGTGGTGCGCGACGGCCGGGTCCTGTCGGCTATCGGTGAGAAGCTGCTGGTCAATCTCGCGCAGGCAAAGACCCGTCCGCTCTGGCGAATCCTGGTCGCCCTG
>JAJKIB010000250.1 GCA_021154745.1 Mycobacterium sp. | reverse complement strand
GACACGCCGGTTGACGGCGTGCCGGCTCAATCCGGCTCGTTGCGCCTGCGCAAGGGTGAGGACGCCGTCCTGACGACGCAAATACTCTTCGAGCACTCATGATTGACGGTGCGCTACATGCAAACGGTTACGCCCCAGGCGATTTGTGTGCGTTTTGTTGCGCTCAGCGCTCGTATTTGCACACAAATCACTAAGCGCCGTCGATACGACGGGCGCCGAGCTCGTTCTGTAGTAGCTCTAGCGCCGCTTCTTCCGGGTCGCGGCGCGGCGCCTCGGAGCTGTCGTTGCCGACCTCGGCCAGCATGTCCTCCTCTTCGTCGTCACGCTGCGTCGGTGACGAGGCAACGCTTTCCGGTTCGCGTGCAGCCGCCGGTGCCGCAGGACCCGCTTCACACCGGAGCTTCCAGTCCACACCGAGCGCGTCCTTGAGCGCCTCGCGAATGACATCGGAATTGCGTTGCTCCACAAGCCGTTTGGCCAGCGGAGCCGACTCGTGGCTGAGCACCAGGGTGTCGCCGTCGATGGTGCGCACGATCGCACCTGCCAGCATCACGTCGATGGTGCGGCTGCGTTGACGGACCTTCTCGCGCACGGTGGTCCACATGCTGCGCACCGCGGCGGCGTTGGGTTCGCCACCTGTCGTTGGTGCCGGAGCTTCGACCACGGGGTCGGACGGCGGGCGCACCGGCGGTGGTGACGGCGGCGGCTCGGGGTTGGGCGCAGGCGCCGGTTCGGGTTCAGCCTTGGGCGCCGGCGCCTCTGTCGCGGCGCTCTTGCGGGCGTACTGCTTCGGCGGCGCGGCCGGCTGCGACGCCGAAGCCTCACCGGAGGGAATCGACATGTCCAGCCGCGTCTCGATGCGTTCGACGCGCTGCAGCAGCGCCGATTCGGTGTCGCTGGCCGACGGCAGCAGCAGCCGCGCGCACACCACCTCGAGCAGCAACCTCGGCGCAGTGGCGCCGCGCATCTCGCCCAGCCCGGCATGCACCACTTCGGCGTATCGGGTCAGGGTCGCGGTGCCGATCCTGGTGGCCTGGTCACGCATCCGCTCCAGCACGTCCTCGGGCCCGTCGACCACGCCGCGGGCGATCGCGTCGGGCACCGACTGCAGCACGATCAGATCGCGGAAGCGCTCCAACAGGTCGGTCGCGAACCGTCGCGGGTCGTGCCCGGCGTCCATCACCGCCTCGACCGCGCCGAACAGCGCGGCGGCGTCGCCTGCGGCCAGCGCGTCCACCGCGACGTCGATCAGCGCCACGTCCGTCGCGCCAAGCAGCGCCAGCGCCAGCGTGTACTCCACCCGGTTTTCATCGGCACCGGCCAGCAGCTGATCCAGCACCGACAGCGTGTCGCGGGGTGAGCCGCCCCCGGCCCGAATGACCAACGGGTATACCGCGTCGTCGACCGACACATCCTCGGAGGCGCAGATGCGCTCCAGCAGCGACCGCATGGTCCGCGGCGCCAGCAGCCGGAACGGGTAGTGATGGGTGCGCGACCGGATGGTCGGCAGCACCTTTTCCGGCTCCGTCGTCGCGAACACGAAGATCAGGTGGTCCGGTGGTTCCTCGACGATCTTCAGCAGCGCGTTGAAGCCTGCAGTGGTGACCATGTGCGCTTCGTCGATGATGAAGATGCGGTAGCGCGACTGCGCGGGCGCATAGAAGGCCCGGTCGCGAAGCTCACGGGTGTCGTCCACGCCGCCGTGGCTGGCCGCGTCGAGTTCCACGACGTCGACGCTGCCCGGACCGTTGGGGGCCAGCGCCACGCATGAGTCACACACCCCGCACGGAGTGGGCGTCGGGCCCTGCTCGCAGTTCAGCGAGCGAGCCAGGATCCGCGCCGACGACGTCTTCCCACAGCCCCGCGGCCCGGAGAACAGGTAAGCGTGGTTGATGCGGCCGGCCGCCAGCGCTGTGGACAGCGGTTCGGTGACGTGCTCCTGGCCAACCACGTCGGCGAAGGTTGCCGGTCGGTACTTGCGGTAGAGCGCCACGCTCAGCAGGCTACCGAGAAGGTCCGACGGTGGAGCACGTCAGTCCTTGAGCAGGGACTCGGTCGCCGACAGCAGCGCACAGGTGGCCAGGCCGTCGATCGCGTCGCGCAGCTCGGGCAGCCCGGGGAACGACGGCGCGATCCGGATGTTCTTGTCCTCCGGGTCTTTTCGGTACGGGAATGCCGACCCCGCCTCGGTCACGGCGATGCCCGCGTCCTTGGCCAGCGCAACGGTCCGCTTGGCGGTGCCGGGCAATACATCGAGGCTGACGAAGTAGCCACCCTTGGGTTCGGTCCACGATGCGATCTTCGATTCGCCGAGCCGCTCGGAGAGTATCTCCAGCGCCAGCGCGAATTTCGGTGCCAGCAATGACTGGTGGCGCTGCATGTGCAGGCGCACTCCGTCGGCGTCGCGGAGGAACCGCAGGTGGCGCAGCTGGTTCACCTTGTCGGGGCCAATGGATTTCTTGCCGGCGTACTGCAGATACCACGCGATATTGCCCAGAGAGCCGCCGAAGAAGCTGACACCGGCGCCGGCGAAGGTGATCTTCGACGTCGATGAGAACACCAGCGGCCGGTTCGGGTTGCCCGCCGCCTCGGCCAGCCCCAGCACGTCGACCTGCTTCACGAAGTCGTGGGTCAGGGTGTGCACGGGATACGCGTTATCCCACATCAACCGGAAATCTTTTGCCGCCGTTTGCATTTGCACCAGCCGGCGGGCGGTCTCCCACGAATACGTGACGCCGGTCGGGTTCGAGTAGACCGGCACACACCACATGCCCTTGATGGCTGGGTCGGCGGCGACGAGTTCCTCGATCAGGTCGACGTCCGGGCCGTCCTCGCGCATCGGCACGGTGATCATCTCGACGCCGAGGCTCTCGGTGATCGCGAAGTGCCGGTCGTAGCCGGGCGATGGGCAGAGGAACTTTATTTTGGACTCGGCGATCCATGGCCGCGCGGAATCCACGCCGCCGTGCAGCATCGAGTACACCACCACGTCGTGCATCAGCTCGAGGCTCGCGTTGTTGCCTGCGATCAGGTTCTGCACCGGGATGCCGAGCAGCTCGGAGAAGATGGCACGCAGCTCGGGCAGGCCGTGCAGGCCGCCGTAGTTGCGGGTGTCGGTGCCTTCACCGTCGCGGAAATCGTCTCCAGGAAGGCTCAGCAGCGCATTGGACAGGTCGAGCTGGGCGGGAGACGGCGTGCCGCGGGTGAGGTCCAGGTTCAGCTTCTTGGCCCGCAGGTCGGCATAGTTTCGGGTCTGCAGCTCATGCTGTGCCTGCAGTTCGTCACGGCCAAGGGACTGAAACGACACCGCGCGCCTTCCACCAACGTCAGGATCCGGGAAAAGTAGGGGACCCCGCGCACCCGCCAGAGCCCATTGACCCTTGCTGCCTTCCGGCCCTGGGGGAGTTCACAGGATAGACGCCGCGCGGGGTCCACAGCGAGTGTAATACCGGCGCATCGGCGGGCAGGAGCGGAGCGACCCGGGAAGCGGCACCAACAACTCGACGGACGCATCAGCCAGGTCGGCTACCATGGCCCGCGGAGGATTCGCCTAGTGGCCTATGGCGCTCGCCTGGAACGCGGGTTGGGTTAACAGCCCTCAGGGGTTCAAATCCCCTATCCTCCGCACTCGGTCCGGGGTGCGACCAGCTGATCGACGGCCTGGTCGCCCCCGGCCATAAAAGCAATAGGAGGGGTATGAGCCGCACCGTGGCGGTGGTTTGGCACGCGTCGTTCTCTATCGCCGCCGGTGTCGGATACTTCTTCTTCGTGTTGCCGCGCTGGCCCGAGCTTCTCGGCGACACCTCCCACACTCTGGGCACGACGTTGCGCATCATCACCGGTGCCCTGATCGGCCTTGCCGCGCTGCCGGTGGTGTTCACGCTGCTGCGCACCCGCCGACCGGAGTTCGGCACGCCGCAGCTGGCCTTGACGCTGCGCACGTCGTCGATCGCGCTGCACGTTTTGGCGGGTGTGCTGATCATCGGCACCGCGATCAGCGAGATCTGGTTCAGCGTCGACAGCGCGGGTCAGTGGCTGTTCGGCATCTACGGTGCCGCCGCCGCTATCGCGCTGCTCGGCATCTTCGCGTTCTACCTGGCCTTTGTGGCCGAGCTGCCGCCGCCTCCGCCCAAGCCACTCAAGCCCAAAAAGGCCAAACAGGGCCGCCGCGGTCGTCGCAAAGCGGCCGAAGAGGCCGCCGACGAGGCCCCAGAGGCTGACGAGGTGACGACGGAGGACGAGACCGAAGACAGCTCGGAGTCCGACGAGAAGCCCGCCGAAGTCACCGCTGAAACCGCTGAGCCGGAGTCGACGGCCGACGAGCCTGAGCCGACGGCGCAGGAAGAGCCCGCCGTCGAAGACGAGGTGTCTGACGAAGCGCCGTCGACCAACGGCAGGCTGCGAAATCGTCGGCGCAGACGGTTGCGCGGTGGCGTCGCCGTCGAGGACTAGCGTCGTCCCGGCTGAAAGCCAATGAACAAACTGTGGGCGTGGCCTTTCGTGGTGCTACTCGGAGTGGCGCTGATGGGCTGCCACGTCGACGGCGCGGCGCGTGCGGACGTCCCCGAGTTCGGCCTGAACGAAGCGTTCACCTTGAGCGGCGGTCAGGAAGGGCTGATTGCAAGTGAGGGACTGCGGCTTCGGTTCGCCGAGGTCGTGGAGGACTCGCGCTGCCCAACGCAGGTGAACTGTTTCTGGACCGGACAGGCTCGGATCGCTCTTGACGTGCAGCCCGACCGCAGCGGCTCGACCCGGGTCGAGTTCAACACCAATCCCGCGCCAGGCCAGACGGTCACGGCGGCGACAGTCGGGCAGTACAGCATCGAGTTGCAGTCCCTTGACCCAAATCCGCAGACGCCCGAGCACCCCATCCCGTTCGAGGATTACCGCGCCACGTTGGTAGTGCACAAACGCTAGTGGCACGACGCCGTCCGTCGCGGTACAGGATTTAGCAGGCAAGAGTTCGGGCACTATAGGCACATGGGCATATCCCTCTTGCGCCGCCCGCTGCCGGCATTGCTGATCGCGATTGCCGCGGTCCTGGCCCTCGTCGCACCCGCGACGTCGGTCGCCGCTCCGGCAGATATCGCGGCGGCCGCTGCGGCGGTCGAGCCCGCTGTCGTCCAGATCACCACGAAGATCGACTACCAGCAGGCGATCGGAACGGGGACCGGAACAGTCATCGACCCGGGCGGTGTGGTGCTGACGAACTACCACGTCGTCGCGGGCGCCAACACCGTGACCGGCACCGTGGGCGGGCGCGACTATCCTGCCGATCTCGTCGGCTACGACCGCAAGCACGACATCGCCGTCATCCAGCTGCGCGGCGCCGGCGGGCTGCCGGCGGCACCCATCGGCGACTCCGGACACGTGGTGGTGGGCGAACCGACCGTCGGTCTCGGCAACGCCCGCGGCGTGGGCGCTCCCCTCACCCACGAGACGGGCCCGGTGACCGCGCTCAACCGAACGGTCAACGCCGAAGACTCGTTGACCGGTAGCTCGGAGGAAGTCAACGGGCTGATCGAGGTTGCGGCCGACGTGGTGCCGGGCGACTCCGGCGGTCCGCTTGTGAACAGCGCCGGACAGGTCATCGGCGTGGTCACCGCGGCGTCGGTGACCTACCAAATGGGCCCTGGCGGAGAGGGTTTCGCGATACCGATCAATGACGCGATGGCCGTTGCCGGGCAGATCCGGTCCGGGGCACCGTCGGCCACAGTGCACATCGGGCAGCCGGTGCTGCTCGGCGTAGGTGTCGGCACCCAACCCCGCAGGGCAGGCGGCATCATCGTGCGCGACGTCATGAGCGGCGGACCGGCCGACCAGGCCGGCGTGGCCATCGGCGACGTCCTCACGGTGCTCGACGGAGCGTCATTGGACTCGGCCACCACGCTGACCAGCGTGCTGGACCGGCACTACCCCGGCGACGTCGTCGACCTGACGTGGATCGACCGCAGCGGACAGCAGCGCACCGGCAAGGCGACATTGGTCTCCGGACCATGAGTTGACCCAAAATCCCCCGATCCGTCGGGCGCGCCACCCTATGCTGAGCGAGTGCACAACACCGCCCCTTATCGGGTCGTCCAGTGGACGACGGGAAATGTCGGAAAGAGCTCCGTAGCGGCCATCGCGGCCAATCCAACTCTTGAACTCGTTGGTTGTTACGCCTGGTCGAAGGACAAGGCCGGGCGCGACGTCGGCGAACTCGCGGGCATCGAACCGCTGGGCATCGAGGCCACCAACGACGTCGACGCGCTGCTCGGGCTCAAACCCGATGTCGTCGTCTACAACCCGATGTGGATCGACGTCGACGAGTTGGTCCGCATCCTGTCGGCGGGTGTGAACGTCGTCGCCACCGCGTCGTTCATCACCGGACACAATCAGGGCGACGGCCGCGACAAGATCGCCGACGCATGCCGGCGCGGCGGGTCGACGATGTTCGGATCGGGCATCAGCCCCGGCTATGTCAACCAGTTGGCGGTCGTGGCGGCGGGCATCTGCGACCGGGTGGACAAGATCACCGTTAACGAGGCCGCCGACACCACGTTCTACGACTCCCCGGCAACCGAGAAGCCCGTCGGCTTCGGCCAGCCGATCGACCATCCGGAGCTCCAGGCGATGACCGCGCACGGCACCGGGGTGTTCGGCGAGGCCGTGCGGATGATCGGCGACGCACTGGGCATCGAGTTCGACGAGGTGCGCTGCGACGCCGAATACGCCAAGACCACCGAGGATCTCGACCTCGGCTCGTGGACCATCCCGGCTGGCGGCGTCGCCGGCGTCTTCATCAGCTGGAAAGGCATCGTCGGCGACAAGACGCGCGTCGAGCTCACCCTGCGGTGGCGCAAAGGCCAGACGCTGGAACCGGATTGGAAGATCGACCAGGACGGCTGGGTCATCGAGGTCGCCGGCCGGCCGACCGTGACCATGAAGGTGGGCTTCCTACCCCCGCCGGATTTCGAGGCAACCACCCTGGAGGAGTTCATGGTGCTCGGCCACATCATGACTGCGATGCCGGCCATCAACGCGATCCCTGCTGTCGTCGGCGCACCGCCTGGCATCGTCACCTACAACGATCTGCCCCTGATCGTGGCGAAAGGCGTCGTGCCTCGGGGCTGACTTCCACGCGGGATCAGCGACGTCCGGCGACCCGCTTCTTGGGCGCTTGCTGACCGGTTTCGCGATAGCGCGCACCGTACCTGGGCACGGCGAGAGCGCCCGCATGTCGCGCGGCCGTGATGGCGTTGCGCAGTGGCCGGGCCAATCCCGCGAACGAAGCCATGTCCAGAACCATCGGGGTGAGCAACCGGTTGTGCACGAACGCGAATGCGCTGCCCGACTGCGGATCGGCCCATCCGAGGGTGCCACCCAGGCCAAAGTGACCAAAACCTTTGAGTAGTCCGGGGATCGGCGATTCGTGATAGCCGAGGTGGAACGGCATTGGCACGACGATGTTCAGATCCGGCCACAGCCTTGGCTTTCCGATGAGGCCCTGTGCCAGCTCTTCGGACAGGAACTGGTTGTCATCGATGCGCCCGCCGTTGGCGATGGCGGCGTACATCTTTGCAAGGCCGCGGGCGGTGACGACGCCGTTGGCGGCCGGAACTTCGCCGTCCAGGAATGGAATATCGCCCTGCACAAAGGATTTGATGCCGGGAAAGAACATCGCCCCGAATGCGCCGGAGAGCGGCAGGCCGGCCACCTTCGGCGCGACGAAGTTGAACACCGGGTTGCCGCGTGAGCTCTGCGGCGCAAGGATCCGTGCGACCTTCGTCGGTGATCCCGCAGGCGGGCGGCCCAGGTGCAGGCCGTCGGTGTCGAGGGGACGGGCCACTTCTTCGCGGATCAGCTCACGCATGCCCTGACCTGTCACCGCGCGGGTCAGCCCGGACAGCAGCCAACCGTACGTCAGCGCGTGGTAGGCGGGCCAGCCACGCAAATGGTCGACCGACGCGGCGGCCAACCGCTCCTCCATCAGCTCATGGTCCAGCAGCTCGTCCTTGCTGACGCCCTTCAGGTGTGACAGTCCCGAGCGGTGTCGCAGCACGTCGCGAACGGTGATGCTGTCCTTGCCGTTGGCGCCGAACTCGGGCCAGTACGCCGCGACGGGCTCGTCGTAGGACAGCACGCCGCGATCGACGAGTCGGTGAATGACGGTCGCCGCGACTCCTTTCGTCGCGGAGAACACCATCGCGCCGGTATCGACGGTCCAGGGCTGTTCACCTGCGCGATCGGACCAGCCCGTCCAGACGTCGACCACCGGTCGCCCATCGATGAACACCGAAAGCGCGCCACCGCCGAACCGCCGCCCAGGGAACAGACCTGCGAACACTCGGATGACGTTGGAAAACCGCGAATCGGCGGCACCCTGCACACCGCGGGGCAGGCCTTCTTCGGCGCGAAGCAGCGACGCCTTTGTCATAGAACTAACAATGCGTCGGGAACGCCGCCGTGCATGCGGAATCGCAACATTCAGCCGATCACCTGCAGCACCACGGCCTGCAGCCGGGCAGCGGGCGGTCCGTCGAGCACTACGTCCTTGAGGATCTTCGCCTGACTGCCCTCGACGGTGAACTCACCGGGCTGCGGCTGGTCGCCACCTTGCACCTCATATTTGACAGTGAACGGGGTGGTCGGCAACGGATGGAAGCCAATGTATTTCGGCTCGATCGTGTACTTGTAGGCACAGCCCGGGCCTGGCTCACAGTTCTGCTCGGTGACGACCACGTTGATCGTGAACTCCGTGGGTGTGGGCACCGACGGTGGCGGCGGCGCAAGCGTCTTTCGCGGCGAGGCCGTCGGCGCCGAAGGTTTCGAGTGGTCGCTGAAGATCAGGGCCGCCGCGATGCTGATGCCGCCGATAAGCATCGCAACGATCGCGATCGCCGCGAGCAATCTGCGGATGGTCTGCATCTACTCCCCTGTCGGGCAACTCGTCACATTGCAAAGCTGCATGCGAAATCGACCCGCATCGCAGATGGTATGCGCACTGGGCCGCCGCGAGGCCCCGGTTTGGGCGCCGAAATTTGCTAGCGTGCCATCTCTTCCTTGATGGCCGCGATGAGCGCGTCGACGTCGTCCTCGGTGGTGTCGAAGGAGCACATCCAGCGGACGTCGCCCGCCGCCTCGTCCCAGAAGTAGAACCGGAAGCGCTGCTGCAACCGCTTGCTGACGTCGTGCGGGAGCCGGGCGAAGACGGCGTTGGCCTGCACCGGGTAGAGCACCTGCACTCCGTCGACCCCGCGCACCGCCTCGGCCAGGCGCCGGGCCATCGCGTTCGCGTGTCCGGCATTGCGCAGCCACAGATCCTTGGCCAACAGCGCCTCCAGTTGCACCGAGACGAAGCGCATCTTGGAGTGCAGCTGCATGGACAGCTTGCGCACGTGCTTCATGTGGCTGACGGCGTCCCGATTGATGACGACAACGGCCTCGCCCAGCAGCGCGCCGTTCTTGGTGCCGCCCAGTGACAAGATATCCACGCCGACGTCGGTGGTGAAGGCGCGCATCGGTGTGCCCAGCGACGCTGCGGCGTTGGCGATCCGGGACCCGTCCATGTGCACCTTCATGTTTCGCGCGTGCGCGTGGTCGCAGATCACCCGAATCTCGTCGGGCATGTAGAGCGTGCCCAGCTCAGTGCTCTGGGTAATGGAGACGACCTGTGGCATCGCCCTGTGCTCGTCGTCAGCGCCCCACGCCTGCCGGTCGATCAGCTCCGGCGTGAGCTTGCCGTCCGGTGTGGGCACGGTCAGCAGCTTGAGCCCGCCCATCCGCTCGGGCGCGCCGCCTTCGTCCACGTTGATGTGTGCACTCTCGGCGCAAATCACCGCACCCCATCGATCGGTAATCGCTTGAAGCGCAACGACGTTGGCGCCGGTCCCGTTGAATACCGGGAATGCCTCCCCGGTTGCGCCGAAGTACTGCTGGATGATCCGCTGCAGGTTCTCGGTGTAGACGTCATCGCCGTACGCGACCTGGTGCCCTTCGTTGGCGAGGGCCAGGGCGGCAAGCACCTCGGGGTGAACCCCGGCGTAGTTATCGCTCGCGAATCCTCGTACGTCCGGATCGTGACGACGCCGGGCATCTGTTGTAGGAGGGTTCACGTCTTCTTCCGGTCGGTGTCGCGGCTCACCGGGTTCCCCTCGTCGTCCCAATTCGCCGCCACCTTCTTGCTCGGCTGCACCCGAGGCGGTTCGCCTGGCATCTTCGGATAGCTCGGCGGATACGGCAGGTCGCCGAGCCCGCGTTCCTCGTCGGCCTTGACCATCTCCAGCAGCGGCTCGAGCGACTGGGCCGTCGAATCGATCTCGGCCCACGGGTCGTCGCGGCCGGCGACTACGCCCGGTGCGGTGGCAATGGTGTAGTCGTCGGGGTCCGCGTCGCGCAACTCTTCCCACGACAAAGGCATCGACACGGTTGCGATCGGCGTCTTGCGCGCCGAATACGCCGACGCAAACGTGCGGTCGCGCGCGTTCTGGTTGTAGTCGATGAAGATCCGCTGGCCGCGTTCTTCCTTCCACCACGACGTGGTCACCGCGTCGGGTGCCCGCCGCTCGATCTCGCGGGCCAGTGCGATACCGGCTCGCCGCACCGCGATGAAGTCCCAGTCGGGTTTGATTCGCAGGAAGACGTGCACGCCGCGGCCGCCGGAGGTCTTCGGGTATCCAACGAGGCCCAGTTCGTCGAGGATCGGCTTGAGCACATCGACCGCGATCGTGCTCGCCTCCTTGAACGCCGTGCCCGGCTGCGGATCCAGGTCGATGCGCAGCTCGTCGGGATGCTCGGTGTCCGGGCACCGCACCTGCCACGGATGCAGCGTGATGGTGCCCATCTGCGCGGCCCAGACGATTGCCGACGGGTGTGTCACCTTCAGTGCGTCGGCTGTGCGGCCGGACGGGAATGTCACCCGGCATGTCTGCAGATAGTTCGGGGCGTGCTGCGGAATTCGCTTCTGGTAGATCTCCTCGCCGTCGATGCCGTCGGGGAAGCGCTGCAGATGCGTCGGCCGATCCAGCAACGCCGACAGCATCGGGCCGCTTGCAACGGACAGGTAATACTCGACGAGCTTGCGCTTCGTGCCGTCGGAGCCCAGCCTGGGGAAGTACACCTTGTCCGGGTTGGTAAGCCGGACCTTGACGCCCTCGACGTCGAGTTCCTCTGCGGGCGTTGCCATTTCAAGACTCCAGTACGTCGTAGAGGTCGTAGTTCAGCGGGACATCGAGCTGGTCGAAGGTGCAGCTGTGCGGATCGCGGTCGGGCCGCCACCGCACGAACTTCACCGCATGCCGAAACCGCTGGCCGTGCACGGTGTTTCCTTCCATTTGGTCGTAGGCCACCTCACACACCTTCTCGGGGCGCACCGGGATCCACCGCTTGTCCGCCGCCGAATTCCACCGGCTGGGCTCCCCGTCGACCATGTCGTCGCCCTTTCGCAAAGGTTCCAGGTCGGCCAGCAGTTTGAGCCGGTCCTTGGCGGTGAACGAAGCGGCGCCGCCGACCATCTGCAGTTCGCCGTCGTCGCGGTACAGCCCGAGCAGGATTGACCCGACACCCTCGCCGCTCTTGTGGATGCGGTAACCGATTGCCACGCAGTCGGCATCGCGGGCGTGCTTGACCTTGACCATCTCCCGCTTGCCCGGCAGGTACGGGCCCTCCAGCTTCTTCGCGATCACCCCGTCTAGTCCGGCGCCCTCGAACGTATCGAGCCACTGCGCGCCCTTCTCCGGATCCTCGGTGGTGCGGGTGACGTGACACCACTGTTTCTCGTTCACCGATTCGGACAGCACCTGCCGGCGGACCCGGAACGGCTCATTCAACAACGAGGTGTCGCCGGTGGCCAGGGCGTCGAAGCCGATGAAATGCGCGGGCGTCTGTTCCGCCAGCATCTTGATACGGCTCGCGGCGGGATGAATGCGCTGCGACAGTGACTCCCAGTCCAGCCGGATCCGCCCGCCGATCTCACGCGGCGCGACGACTTCGCCGTCGAGGACGCAGCGCGGCGCCAGCTCGTCACGCAGCGCCTGCTCCACCTCGGGGAAGTAGCGGCCGAGGTCCTTGCCGCTGCGCGAGAGCAAGACGATTTTGTCGCCGTCGCGGAACACCAGCGCGCGGAAGCCGTCCCACTTCGGTTCGTAGGACCACACCCCGGCTTCGGGGGGCACCTTGGCCTGGGCCTTGGCCAGCATCGGTTCTAATGGTGGCAGCACGGGAAGGTCCACGGTTTCCATACTCAACTAGACAGTCGAACCCAGGCAATGTCATCGGTGAGCGAAAATCAGCCGACACAGCCTGTGAGCCAACGTAGGCCCATCGATCCATGTCACCTGCCGACACGAAGGATCTCGCTGGAAATGCTGAGAGGGACATGCCGATGTTCCCCAACTGCGATTAGACGGCCGGGAGGTCGGCGAGAGCGAGCCCGAATCCCTCTTCGAGGGGTCCGTCGGTCTGCATGCCGCGTTCGAACAGGAGCTTGCTTCTGGCCTGGGTCTCTGGGCGACTCAGGCCTGCGAGGAACAGCTGACTGTCTTCGTGCAGGGCGTCGACGCTTGGTAGAGCGATGTCGTTGACGCGTCGTTTCGCATCGGCGATGGCCGCCGTCGGGAATCGCGCGATGCGGCGTGCGAACGTCGAGATGAAGGCGGGTAGTTCGTCTTCGGGCAGGGCCCTGTTGATCCATCCGTAGCGTTCGGCGAGCTCGGCGGGGAAGTCATCGGCCCCGAGGAGGGCTTCGAGCGCGCGTCCGCGCCCCATCAGCCGGGTCAGGTGTTGCAGGGCACCGGCGCCTGGGACAGCGCCGACTCCGATTTCGGGCTGGCCGAAAACAGCACGGTCGCTTGCGAACCGCATGTCACAGGCCAAGATGAATTCGCTGCCGGCTCCGCGCACCCGTCCGGTGATGGCGGCGATCGACACCTGGTCGAGCGTGCTGATGCGACGGTACAGGGCGCCCAACGGTGCGCCCGGTTTCAGCCGGGCCAGCTTGCTGCCCAACTCCGACGCCCGATACATGTCGACGTGGGCGCTGAAGAAGTCCGGGCTGGCGCTG
>JAJKIB010000249.1 GCA_021154745.1 Mycobacterium sp. | reverse complement strand
GGTACTCAGCCGGACCAAAGGAGGTCGTCGTGGGCGCCGAAGAGGCCGAATACTCCGACGTGCTGATCATCGGCGCAGGTATCTCCGGCATCGGCGCCGCATACCGCATCCACGAGAAGAATCCAGGGCTGTCCTACACGGTGCTGGAACGGCGTGAACAGATCGGCGGCACTTGGGACTTGTTCCGCTATCCCGGCATCCGCTCCGACAGCGACATCTTCACGCTGAGCTTTCCCTACGAGCCGTGGACCAGGCCGGAGAATGTCGCCGACGGGCAGGACATCCGGGCGTATCTGACCGAGACGGCCCGTAAGAACGGCATCGACGAGCACATCCGGTTCAACACGCGCGTCATCTCCGCCGATTGGGACTCGACCACCGACACCTGGACCGTGCAGACCGAGCAGGACGACGGCCCCAAAGCCTTCCGGGGCCGGTTCCTGTTCTTCGGCACCGGCTACTACAACTACGACGAGCCCTACGCGCCGGAGTTTCCTGGCATCGAGAACTTCACCGGCGAGGTCGTGCATCCCCAGTTCTGGCCCGAGTCGGTGGACTACGCCGGCAAACGCGTTGTGGTGATCGGTAGCGGTGCGACCGCGGTCAGCATGATTCCGTCGCTGACCGAGAAGGCCGGCCATGTGACCATGTTGCAGCGCTCACCCACCTACATGTTGTCGATGCCACGGGTCCACCCGGTAGTGCAGGCGATCCGAAAAGTCTTGCCGCTCAAGGCCGCAAACCACGCCGTCCGGCTGTACAACACGTTCTTCACCGTGATGACCTATGTGGTTGCACGCAAGGCGCCCAGGTTCAGCAGATGGCTGATCCGATCGCTGGCGAAGAAGAGTCTGCCAGAAGACTATCCGGTCGATATCCACTTCAAGCCTCGGTATGACCCGTGGGACCAGCGGTTGTGTCTGATCCTCGACAACGACCTCTATACCGCCGTCGGCGAGGGCCGTGCCGAAGTCGTCACCGACACCATCGACCACATCGACGGCAGCGGCATCGTCCTGAAGTCCGGGCGTCGCGTCGATGCCGACGTGATCATCACCGCCACCGGTCTGCAGTTGCAGGCACTGGGCGGGGTGGCGGTCAGCGTCGACGGCGCCGAAGTCAAGCCGCAGGACCGGTTCGTCTACAAGGAGCACATGCTCGAAGACATCCCGAACCTGGCGTGGTGCGTCGGCTACATCAACGCGTCGTGGACGTTGCGGGCGGACCTGACCGCGCGGGCGGTGGCAAAACTGTTGGCTTACATGGACTCCCATGGCTACACACACGCCTACCCGCACCTCGGCGACAAGCCGATGTCGGAGAAGCCGGCGTGGAATATTAACGCAGGCTATGTGCAACGCGCCGCGCATGTGCTGCCGAAGTCCGGCACGCACCGGCCGTGGAACGTGCGGCACAACTACGTGCTCGACGCCATCGACCATCGCTTCGACCGCATCGAGGAGTCGATGGTGTTCGGCCGCGCGGAGGCGACGGAGGCAGTGTCCGCTTAGGAGGTTGGCATGAGCGACCCGGAGTATAGCGATGTGCTGATCATCGGCGCAGGGATTTCCGGCATCGGAGCCGCCTACCGGATCCGCGAGCGCAACCCGCGGCTGTCCTACACGGTGTTGGAGCGACGGGCTCGGTTGGGCGGAACGTGGGACCTGTTCCGGTATCCGGGCATTCGGTCGGATAGTGATATCTACACACTGTGCTTTCCGTGGGAGCCGTGGACCCGGCCCGAGATGATCGTCGACGGCGAGCACATCTGGCAGTACCTTGCCGACACCGCCCGCAAGCATGGCATCGACAATCACATCCGGTTCAACACGTATGTCCGGTCGGCGGATTGGGATTGGGAAACCGACACGTGGACCGTGCAGACCGAGCAGGGTGGAGCGCCCAGAACGTACCGATGCCGGTTCTTGTTCTTCGGTACCGGCTACTACAACTACGACGAGCCCTACCGTCCCGACTTCGCCGGCATCGATGAGTTCACCGGTGAGGTAATGCATCCGCAGCACTGGTCGGAATCATTCGATTACACCGGCAAGCGGATTGTGGTCATCGGCAGCGGCGCGACCGCGGTCAGCCTGATCCCGTCGCTGACCGAGAAAGCCGGTCACGTGACGATGCTGCAGCGCACACCGTCATACATGATCTCCGCGACGAAGGTGGAGCCGACTGCTCTCGCGATCCGGAAAGTACTGCCGCTCAAGCTTGCCCACTGGATCGTTCGCTGGCGTAATGCGATGGTCGCCGTGCTCTTGTGGGTAGTTGCCCGCCGGGCGCCAGAGTTCAGCAAGCGTGTGCTTCGGCGCATCGCAGAGCACCACCTCCCCGAGGGCTACGACATCGACACCCATTTCAAACCGCCGTATAACCCGTGGGACCAGCGGCTGTGCTTCATCATCGGCGCTGACTTGTACAAGGAGATCGCCAAGGGCAGGGTCGAGATGGTGACCGACCATATCGACCACATGGATGCTCAGGGGATTGTGCTGAAATCCGGCAAGCGCATCGATGCCGACGTCATCGTCACCGCCACCGGTCTGCAGCTGCAGTCCCTGGGTGGTGCCACGATCAGCGTCGGCGGCGAGAAGATCGATCCGCACGACCGGTTCTTGTACCGGCGCCACATGCTGGAGGACGTCCCGAATGCGGCATGGTGTGTCGGGTACACGAACGCCTCGTGGACGTTGGGGGCGGACTTGACCGCTCAGTCGTTCGCGAAGTTGGTGGCGTACATGAATTCTCATGGGTATTCGCACGCCTACCCGCACCTCGGCGATGTCAAGATGCCCGAGCAGCCCGCGTTCAATCTGGACTCGGGCTATGTGAAGCGCGGGTTGCACATGCTGCCGAAGTCGGGGACTCGCAAGCCGTGGGTCGTCAGCCATAATTTCCTGGCGGATGCGCTCGGGCACCGTTTTAGGTCGGTCGACGAATCGATGGTGTTCGGCCGGGTGGCTAAAGAATCCGCAGCGTAAGCCCACCGCCAAGGAGCTGGGATGCAGACAGGCCGAACGTTGTCTTGAACCGGTCGGCGAGGTGAGACGGGCTGGCAAAACCGGACTTCACGGCCGCCGTGGTCAGGTTGTCGCCCGCCGCAATGGCCGTGCCTGCGTGAGTCAACCGCACCCATAGCCGGTAGCGGCGCAGGCTGGTGCCCAGTTCGTCGCGGAACAGGTGCAGGAACCGCGACTCTGATAGCGCCGCCTCTGCGGCGAGCTGTTGTGAGGAGATCATCGCGGCGGGGTCGTCGCGGATCCTATGGGCCGCGGCGGCGATGCGCTGATCGATCCGGCGTTGCGCGGCGGGTGCCGCCAAATCGAGCCAGTGCGAGGCGCTTTCGTCGTCGGTGGGGGTGAACTGCAATCGCTCTTCGTCGACGTGACCTACGCCGACCTCACCGACCCACTCACTGAACTTGTGTCGGCTGGCGTCGGCGCGATCCGATGTCGGTTCCAGATAGCAGGACACCAGACCGGTGCCGTGGCAGGTCAGTTGGTGCGTCAGCCGTGGCGGAATCAGCACACTGTGTGCCTTGCGAGTGGCGCCATCCGCGGTCGCCACGGTGAGCGGCCCATCGATGCCGACGGCCAGGCACCACACGGATCCTGAATGGGGTGCCAGGTTGAGGCTGGGGCCTGCGTAGAGCGCTTGGCCAGGCCAGAGCCACACCGATGAATAGCAGGTTTGTGGAAGCGCAGGAGCGGCGTCTGCCGTCATGCTGGCCTCCCAACCTCAACTCGACAGGAGGCTACCGTGGCCAGCACAGTCGGCATTGCGGTCATCGGCGTTATCGCCGTGTTCTTTCTCGGCATGGGCATCTATGCGCTGGCCGCACCGGCCGCATTGGTGCGTCCGTTCGGGATCACGCTGGGGGAGTCTGCGTCGCGGTCGGAGGTGCGCGCTGTCTACGGCGGGTTCGGGCTGGCGATCGCCGGTGTGCTGGGCTATGCGGCCGTCGCGGACGGGGACCTTCGGAAGGGCATCCTGATCACCGTCGCCGCGGCGTTAGCGGGCATGGCAGTTGGCCGCGTCGCCGCCGCGATCCTTGGCGACCGCGCGGCGTTCTACCCGAACTGGTTCTACTTCTTGGTCGAGGCGCTCGCCGCGGCTGCACTACTTGCGGTTTCGGCGCGCTGACGGACGCTGAACGGGCGTACGCGCGCCGAAATCGCCTAGGGTGCGACGGTCAGCCAGTCCGCGAAGCCCGAGGGGTCGTGACGGCCGAGCGCGCCGTGCTCGAACAGTCCCCAACCTTCACGCTCGGTTCCGTCAGCGTCACGGCAGACGGAGCGGCCGACATGGTCGATGACGCCGAAGCCGGCGCGCCCGACGATCGCAGGATCGGTCATGTCGTACGTCAGGCGTTCGGTGAAGTTGTCGCCCTTCCACATTCCATGCAGCCAGTCCGAGTCGCCGCCATATCCGCCGCCGACGTGAATCGGCACCGGCAGTTTCGACTCGACCTCGAAATGCACAGGGCTGCCGTCGAATGCGGTGGCGTCGATGCTCGCACCGGTCGGAATTCGCGTACCGGAGCGATAGTGGATCTTCACCCGGGGCCAGCCGAGTTGCTCGACGCGGCCGTCCTTCCAGATGCGGGTGCAGTCATTGAGCGACCGGAAGCCTTGCGGGTCTTCCTGGATGATCAGCACGATGCCGAAGTCGTCGAACGCCATCGGCACGTAGAGCCACCACATCCCCTCGAAGGGCGGATCGTCGGGGCGGCCGGCGGGCTCAGCTTCGCCGATCGGGCGGATACCCCACGAGCGGTCGCGGGTGCCGATCCAGCGGGTGGGATCGACGGCGATCTCCTGGCCGTCGATCACCAGGTGGCCGCTCCAGGCGCCCACCTGAGCGAAACGCTGCGCGTCGAGGGTGACTCGGTTGCCACGCCGCATGATGTGCGGTTGTTCCTGCACGACGTCGAACAGGCCCTCCCACGTCAGATCCGCGGCGATGCCTTCGGTTTCGTCGAGCACGATGCGCAGTTTGTGCAGCGGCTCGATCACCTCGACGCGGTAGTTGCCCACATGCTGGTTGAGCCGGTCCTGATCTATGGCGCCGCTCACATGCACAGCCGTCTGCACGTCGCCCCGCCGCACCAGTAGGAACGCGTCCTTCACACCGAGATTCGGGTAGTAGCCGATGCCCGAGATCACGAAGATGTCGCCGCTGCGGTCATGCGCGTTGAAGTACGAACGATCATAGAAATTGCGGTCGCTTGATCCCGGCCACGCGATCGGCTGCGGGACCT
>JAJKIB010000248.1 GCA_021154745.1 Mycobacterium sp. | reverse complement strand
TGTAAAGCAGAGCGCGGCGGCATGAACTCCGCGGATGCCGTCAAAATGGTGTTCAACGATCTGGACGTCTGGGTAGCCGCCGCAACCGACATTGTCCCTGCAGCCGTTGAGGAACTCCGCTGCTGAACGTAATGAACTAAAACGTGACCTGGCTCACGTCCTCGCCGAACATCGTTTCAGACCACTTTTGGATGTCGACTTGGAGGAAAGCCATGACCACCACACTGGGCGGCCCCGCGGTACAAGAGCCGCCGCGCCGCCGCGACCGCACCCACTGGCTCTACATCGCCGTCGTCGTCGCGGTGTTCGCCGGCGTCGCCGTCGGCCTGCTCGCCCCCGAGGTCGGCAAGAGCGTCGGCGTGCTCGGCACGATGTTCGTCAGCCTGATCAAGATGATGATCGTGCCGGTCATCTTCTGCACGATCGTGCTCGGCATCGGCTCGGTGCGCAAAGCCGCCACCGTCGGCAAAGTCGGCGGCCTGGCGTTTGTCTACTTCCTGGTGATGTCGACCTTTGCGCTCGCGATCGGCTTGGTCGTCGGAAACCTGATCCACCCCGGCAGCGGCATGCATATCACCGAGAAGACGGCCAGCAAGGGGGCCGAACTCGCTGAGAAGGCACACGAGTCCGGCGGCCTGATGGACTTCGTCCAGCACATCATCCCCGACACGCTGTTCTCTTCGCTGACCGAAGGCAATGTGCTGCAGGCACTGTTCGTAGCGCTGCTCGTTGGGTTCGCGCTGCAGGCGATGGGCCGCCAGGGCGAGCCGATCCTGCGCGGCATCGAGCATCTGCAGAAGCTGGTCTTCAAGGTTCTCGTGATGATCCTGTGGCTGGCGCCGATCGGCGCGTTCGGCGCGATCGCCAACGTCGTCGGCCAGACCGGCTGGACCGCCGTCACCCAATTGCTGACGCTGATGCTCGCCTTCTACATCACGTGCGTGGTGTTCGTGTTCGGCGTGCTGGGTGCGCTGCTGCGCGCCGTGGCGGGTGTGTCGATCTTCAAGCTGGTCCGTTATCTGGCCCGGGAGTACCTGCTGATCTTCTCGACCTCGTCGTCGGAGTCTGCGCTGCCGCGGCTGATCGCGAAGATGGAGCACCTGGGTGTCGACCGCAGCACCGTCGGTGTCGTCGTGCCGACCGGCTACTCGTTCAACCTGGACGGCACCGCGATCTACCTGACCATGGCGTCGCTGTTCATCGCCGATGCATTGGGCAGCCCGCTGTCCGTCGGTCAGCAGATCGGCCTGCTGGTGTTCATGATCGTCGCGTCCAAGGGCGCCGCGGGTGTGACCGGCGCCGGGCTGGCCACCCTGGCGGGCGGCCTGCAGAGCCACCGCCCCGACCTGCTTGATGGCGTCGGCCTGATCGTGGGTATCGACCGGTTCATGTCCGAAGCCCGTGCGGTGACGAACTTCTCCGGTAACGCCGTCGCGACCGTGCTGGTCGGCTCATGGACCAAGACGATCGACCGCAACAAGGTGACCGCCGTTCTGGATGGAGAGGATCCGTTCGACGAACTCACCATGGTTGACGACGATCGCACCCCGCACGCCGAAGAACCGGCGCAGGAGCGAATCCCTGTGCCGGCATAGGGCGTGCGAAGGAAAGGCCCGGCCGAACCCCTTGCGGCCGGGCCTTTCTCCGCGCTCGAGACTGCGGTGAGATCGCTGATTCGCGTGAAATCGCGATCTCGCCGCAGTCTCGGCGAAAGTTCTTGAGATTCCTTTGAACTCCCTGCGAGCTTCGCCCGTTGAACCGGCTGACATCGAGAAACGGACGAACGGAGGCCCGCCATGCGTGCCACATTGCTCACACTTATCGGCTTGGCCGCGGCGGCTTGCGGATTGATCCTTGCACCAGCAGGTATTGCCTCAGCCGAATCCGCCGCAGTCACCATCGGCGAATTGGAAGCCCAGGGCTTCAACGTGAAGATCGACCGGTTCGGGAGCGCGCCGCTCTCCGAGTGCGAAGTCACCAATGTGCGAAATCCAAGGGAGCGAACCGAACTCGTCCCAGTGATCGGCGGCGGGCGTGACCGCGGCCGCGACTTCGTCCCCGTCGTCGTGGACCGCACGGTCACGGTGACGCTGGACTGCTCGAGGCGTTGACCGTTGCGAGGGCGTGTCACTATCCAGCGATGCCGTGAAAAAGGTTGTCCACCAATGCGTCAACGAATTCATGTGTCAGCGGCTGATCCGGCAGCAGCAGCCGGTGATAGCACGCGCCCCACAACTGATCCACCACCGACTCAGGGTCCAGGCTTGCGCGGAGCTGGCCTCGTTGTTTTGCAGTTTCCATGGCTGCCACGGCCTGTGCTCGTCGCGGCGACGAATACCGCTGCAGATAGGCGGCTTTCAGCTCAGGGTCGGATTGAGCCTGTCCGATCAACTCGCCGATCACCCGGCCCGCCGGGCTGTCGCTGATGACCCGCAGAAACGTGTGCAACTGCGCGCGCAGGTCAGTCTCGATGTCGCCGGTGTCGGGGAAGACCAGCTTCGGGTCGACCCTGTGGAAATAGCCGTCGAGCGCCAGCGCGCCCTTCGAGGGCCACCATTTGTAGATCGTCATCTTGCTGGCACCCGAGAGATCGGCGGCCTTCTCGATCGTGAACCCAGCCATTCCTTCGGCGAACAGTAGTTCGGCCACAGCCTCGAGGATCTCCTCGCGCACCTCGGTGGCGGGGCGCCGCCCGCGTCCGCGCCGGGGTCGATCGGCGGTCACGGGCAACTCCTACGGGGAATATATGGACGGATCGTACACTTGGTGAGTATATGGACGCAACGTACACAACTAAGGAAACCGAAATGACCGACCGCGTTGCCATCGTCACCGGAGCCTCGGGCGGCATCGGCCACGCCGTGGCCGTCCGCCTCGCCCAGGACGGCATGGCCGTCGCCGTGCACTACGCAGGCAACCGCGACCGCGCGCAGGCAGTCGCCGACGAGATCGTCGCCGCCGGCGGGCGGGCGCTTGTGGTGGCCGCCGATATCGCCGACGAAGCCGACGTCGCGGCGCTGTTCGACCAGGTCGATGCCGAGTTCGGAGGCGTCGACGTGGTGGTCAACACCGCGGGCATCATGCTGCTCTCGCCACTGACCGAGCTGAATCTCGACGACTTCGACCGCATGCACCGCACCAACGTGCGCGGCACCTTCGTCGTCAGCCAGCAGGCCGCCCGCCGTGTGCGGGAGGGCGGCGCCATCGTCAACTTCTCCAGCTCGGTCACCAAGCTCGCGCTGCCGACCTACACCGCCTACGCGGCCACCAAGGGTGCGGTCGACGCGATGACGCTGATCCTGGCCAAGGAGATGCGCGGGCGCGACGTCACCGTCAACGCCGTCGCACCCGGGCCGACCGCCACCCCGCTGTTCCTCGACGGCAAGCCCCAGCAGGCCATCGACACCCTGCGCAACATGTCCCCGCTGGAACGGCTCGGCGAGCCCAATGACATTGCCGAGGCCGTCGCCTTCCTCGCCGGGCCCGCCCGCTGGATCAACGGCCAAATCATCTATACCAATGGAGGAGTGATCTGAGATGAGCACACCGAAAGTCATTCTTGTCACCGGCGCCTCGAGCGGATTCGGTGCAATGACCGTGCGCGCCCTCGCGGACGCCAAACACGTTATCTACGCGGGTATGCGGGACATCCGCGGCAGAAATGCCCAGGCCGCCGCGGCGGCCAAATGCTACGCCGACGAGCACGGCGTGATACTGCGGCCCATCGAGATGGATGTGTCGGATCAGGCATCGGTTGACGGTGCGGTCGCCGCGATCCTCGCCGAGACGCACCGCATCGACGTGGTCATCCACAACGCGGGCCACATGGTGCTGGGCCCAACCGAGGCGTTCACGCCCCAACAGGTCGCGGCTGTCTACGACACCAATGTGTTGTCCACCCAGCGCGTCAACCGCGCCGTGCTGCCGGCCATGCGGGTCCAGCGCGACGGCCTGGTCCTCTGGGTGGGCTCGTCGAGTTCGCGCGGCGGCACACCGCCGTATCTTGGCCCGAACTTCGCGGCGAAGGCAGCAGAAGAGCGTTGGCGGTCAGCTACGCCGCCGAGCTCACCCGGTTCGGAATCGAGACGACGATCCTCGTGCCCGGGTCGTTCACGTCGGGCACCAACCATTTCGCCAATGCCGGGCGCCCCGCCGACGAATACATCGCGAAGGCCTACGAAGCCGAGTACGCGGGCCTGATGGACGAGGTCAGCAAGAAACTGGCCGAACTGGCGCCCGCCGACGCCGATCCTTCCGAGGTGGCCAGGCAGATCGTGAAAGTTGTTGACACGCCAAAGGGTTCACGCCCATTCCGGGTGTACGTCGATCCGGCCGACGACGGTGCCGAGGATGTGTTCCGCGTCGGCGACCGTGTCCGCCAATGGTTCTACCAGCGGATCGGGCTGTCGGATCTGCTCAGCGTGAGCAGTTCAGGGTCACCGAAATCGACTGGCTCGTGACCACCTGCACGAGCACGCGGTTGCCATCCCTGCCGGGGCCGGTGTACGGCACCCACTGCGTGACCTGCTGAGGATTCCTGACGTTGGTCACCACGCATTCGCTGAGCGGCCCGGTGCCGACACGGTCGATGTTGACGGTGTAGCCCTCGCTCTGGAGCCGGCTGATCAATTCCTGCGCTGATTCCTCGGCAGACGCGAGGCCCGCTGGGGCAGCGATCGCTCCGCAAACACCCGCAGCCAAAGCGGCGAGCATCCATTTTGTCCGCACGGCCGCACCTCCCGTCTTCGTGTAGGTCAATAGTCCTCCACATAGATCGCCATGGCGAACCAATTCGTTCCCGAAGCAAGCCGAGCAGACGAAAATGGCCCCGACACGCCGCAAAAACGGAGCCTTCTGCGTCTGTTCGCGAGCAGAGGTGGCTAGCGCTCGGCGCGCTGGTATGCCGTCACGACCGCCGCCCCGCCGAGGCCGATGTTGTGCTGCAGCGCGGCGGTGACATTGTCGACTTGCCGCTTGTCGGCCGTGCCGCGCAGCTGCCACGTCAGCTCGGCGCACTGCGCCAGGCCCGTCGCACCGAGCGGATGGCCCTTGGAGATCAGCCCGCCGGACGGGTTGACCACCCAGCGCCCGCCGTAGGTGGTGTCGTTGTTGTCGATGAGCTTCGGGGCCTCGCCCTCGCCGCACAGTCCCAGCGCCTCATACAGCAGCAGCTCGTTGGCGGAGAAGCAGTCGTGCAGCTCGATCACCTGGAAGTCCGACGGGCCGAGTCCGGACTGGTCGTAAACCTTTTGTGCGGCTTGGACATTCATGTCGTAGCCGATCAGGTTCTTGGCGCTGCCGTCGAAGGTGCTGCCGAAGTCGGTGGTCATCGCCTGCCCGACGATCTCCACCGCCTGGCCGGCCAGCCCGTGCTTGTCGACGAACGCCTCGCTGGCCACGATCGCCGCACCCGAACCGTCGGAGGTCGGCGAGCACTGCAGCTTGGTCAGCGGATCGGAGATCATCTTCGCAGCCAAGATGTCGTCGAGCGAATACTCCTCCTGGAACTGCGCGTACGGGTTGTTCACCGAATGCTTGTGATTCTTGTGGCCGATCTTTGCGAAATGCTCTGCAGTGGTGCCGTATTGGCGCATGTGCTCACGTCCTGCGGCGCCGAACATCCACGGCGCGACGGGGAATGCGAACTCGTCGATCTCGGCCATCGCCTTGACGTGCTTGCCCATCGGGGATTCGCGGTCCTCTGCGCCGCCTTGAAGGGGGCCGGGCTGCATCTTCTCGAAGCCCAACGCGATCGCGCAGTCGACGAGGCCGCCGCGGACGGCCTGTGCCGCGAGGAACAGCGCGGTCGAACCGGTCGAACAGTTGTTGTTGACGTTGGCGATCGGGATGCCGGTCATGCCGAGCTCGTAGAGCGCCCGATTGCCGGACGTTGAGTCGCCTGCGACATAGCCGACGAAGCCCTGCTGCACCTCCGAGAACTCGATGCCCGCGTCCTTCAACGCGTTCGTCCCTGATTCCCGCGCCATGTCCGGGTAGTCCCAGCCCTCGCGGCGGCCCGGCTTCTCGAACTTTGTCATCCCCACACCGACGACGAAAACCTTGTTCGGCATTTCAGTTGTCCCTTCGCTGTTCCTGCGATCGACAGAAACACAAAGCGAGCGAACTGTCTAGATGCCCTATGGACGGGCCGTCCAGGCGCGGTATCCGCCGGCCAGGTAGTGCACGCGGTCGTATCCCTGCCGGCTGAGCTGTTCGGCGGCGGGAATGGCGCGCCGCGACGAGACGCTGCAGAGGACGATTTCGCGCTGCCGGTCGGTGATTTGGTCAGCGATGGCGGCGGGGTCGATGAGCAACGCCCCGGTGATGCTGCCCTGATGGCGGGCGATCTGAGAGCGGATGTCGAGGAGCAGCGCGCCCGCTCCATGACGGCGCCGCGCGGTCGCCGCTGAGATGGGCTGTGGAACTGCAAGCGGTTCGGTGGGCTCGTTGAGCGAAGTGTTCATGATCGTTCTCTGCTAGGTGGTGGTGCGGGGGCCCCGCCGCCGCAGCGGGGCCCCCGCCTGGGGGAGGGGTTATTCGAAGTAGCCGGTGTGATGTCGTTTTGCTCCGGTTGCTTTCCGGGTTGACATCAGAGTCCGATAGGGGCCTTGGCGGATTCTTGAAGAATTCTTGGCGGCGGTGGGTCAGCCGTACTTGAGCCACCATTTGTGCAGGTCATCCATGTTGGGCCCCTGGGCGTCGGCCAGCAGCAGATCCGAGTTCTTCGACCACACCAGATCGGGCCCGTTGTTGTAGGTGCCGCACGCGATGCGGCCCTCGACGTTGGCGGGCGTATCGGTGTAGTGCCAGGTGGTCGGAGAGTCGATGCCGCTGCCCGGGCATTGGAACAGCTCCGAGTTCTCCTTGATCGCGACGTCGAAGTGGGAATCCAGGGTCGCCTGATCGGCGAACAACGAGTACCGCGCGTTCGCCGGTCCACCGGGCGTCGATGTCTGACCGCAGTCCACCGTCGCCAAGGCGGCCGTTGCCGGGGGGTGCACCTCCTGGCAGACGGCGTTGTCGTAGCCGGCGGGCAACAGCGCCATCAGCTTGGAATCGAACGATTGCTCGGTCGTGGGCCTCGGCGTCCTCGTCGTCGTTTCGGTCGGCTCGCTGGTCTCCGCGGTGGTCGTCGTCGACCCCTGTGACGATGACGAGTCGCCGGGCTTGACCAGCCACCAGATGCCAAGCGCGCCAAGCGCAAGGACGAAGACGCCTGCCGCGGCGGCGATCAGGATCCATGGCACCTTGTTACCCGGGCGCGGGGGTCCCGGTGGGTGCGGCGCGGTGGTCCACATCGGCCCGCTGGGCGGTCCACTCGTCGGCGGGGCCGGGGTGTAGAAGGCGGCTGGCTGCGGGGGAGGCGCCACACCGAACGGCGGCGGCGTAGGTGGCGGCGTCGGCGGCGGTGTGTGGTGAATGGGTCGGCCCGGCTGCATGGGCGGTATCGGCGTGCCGGGCAGCGTCGCGTCTTGACCGCGCTGCAGGATCGTCGCAGCCTGGTCCTGGTCCCGTTCGCTCAGCGCGTCGTTGGCCGCGATCGCCAGATCCCCTGCGCTGACGTATCGGTCCTGCGGCTTCTTGGCCATGCCTTTGGCGATCACCGTGTCGAACGCGACCGGAATGCCCGGGCGTTCCTCGCTCGGTTTCGGGATCGGCTGCATCAAATGCGCGGTGATGACCACGCTGACGCTGTCGCCCTGATACGGCTGGGAGCCGGTAAGGCACTCGTGAAGGACGCACGTCAGCGCGTATATGTCGGCGCGGTAGGTGACCTCGTCCTGGGTGAACCGTTCCGGCGCCATATACGCATAGGTGCCAACGGCCGTGCCGAGTTCGGTGAGCTTCTCGTCGGTGGCCGCGTTGGCAATGCCAAAGTCGACGAGATATGCGAAGTCGTCGCGGGTGAGGATGATGTTCTCCGGTTTGACGTCGCGGTGCATGACGCCGCTTTCGTGGGCGGCATCGAGCGCCGAAGCGATCTGTCGCACGATCGCCACCGCCCTCGCGGGCGTCATGGGGCCAAATCGTTTCAACACCTTGCGGAGATCGGTGCCGTCGATCATGCGCATGTCGACGTAGAGCAGCCCATCGACCTCGCCGTAGTCATGGATCGGCACCACGTGTGGCTCCTGCAACCGGCCCGCGGAATGCGCCTCGCGCTGTAGCCGCTTGCGGAACACCGGGTCCTGAGACGCCGACTCGGGCAACAGTTTCAGTGCGACGATGCGGTCCTTGACGGTGTCCTCGGCCTCGTAGACCTCACCCATCCCGCCCTTGCCGAGCAGTCGCCGCAAGCGATATGGGCCGATCTGGCAACCAACGCGCGATTCCCGCTCGTCGCTCATCGGGTGCTCCTCGTCGTGCATTTGCCAGCGAACACACCCTAATGCCGCGTCAGGTCTCCCGAGGCGCGATCTCGAACGTGAAGGCATGATCACAGATGCGGATCCGGTCGCCGTCGGCCAGCGTCGCCGTGCCGCGAATGCGTTCGCCGCCCACGTCGACTCCGTTGGCCGAACGCAGATCGGTGATCACGAAACTCGTGCCCGTGTCGATGATGACGGCGTGGTGGCGGCTGACGCTCGCGTCGTTGAGCACGATGTCGTTGTCGTCCAGGCGCCCGATCCGCGTCGCGGCGGCCTGCAGCGGATAAGCGCGCCCGTCCGTCGAGCGCAGGGTGCCCAGTGCCGACGACGCGTTGACCGCGGTGCGCAGGTCGATCCTGTGGGCGGTGCGCACGGCGGTGGTCTTGGCGGCCTTCTTCACGTCGAGGGGCTCCTGGCGCAGGATCCGCTCATGTAAGGCACGCACCGTCGGCCCCGGGTCGATGCCCAGGTCGTCGGCGAGGGTGGTCTTCAGCCGCTGATAGGCGTCGAGTGCCTCCGATTGGCGTTCGGCCAGGTAATAGGCGGTGATCAGTTGGGCCCACAAGGGCTCGCGGTAAGGGTGCTCCGCCGTCAACGATTCGAGTTCGCCGATGACGGCATACCCACGCCCGCAAGCGATTTCGGCCTCGGCGCGCGCGGTGTGCGCCACCATCTTGTCCTCGGTCAGCGCGGTGGCGAACGCGTCGACGAACTGAAAGTCGCGCAGGTCCTCGAGAACAGGACCGCGCCATTCGGCCAGCGCGGTTCTGAGGTGGTCGCAGGCTTCCTCGAAGTGTCCCGCGGCGGCGGCCTGCACGCCCGCGGACTTCTCGAGGACGAATCGGCCGATGTCGCAGTCGGTGTCGCCGACCGTGAGCCGATACCCCGGTGGCGCGTTGGCCAACATCGACCGCGAGTCGCCGAGCAGCCTGCGCAGATTCGAAATGTAGGAGTGCAGGCTGGCCCGCGCTTCCGACGGTGGCCACTGTTCCCACGCCGCGGTGATCAGCGTATCGATTCCGACGGGCCGGTTGCGGTTCATCACCAGCACTGCCAGCACGGCGCGCTGCTTCGGGGTGCCCAGCGGCACAGAGGCACCGTCGACCGTCGCCTCAAGCGGCCCCAGCACGCCGAACCCGATCTTGTTCATCCGGGAATTGTCACCCGCCGACGCCGCATTTTGGTGTAGACCGGAGTAGAACGTGTTCTAGTTTCCGCCGCGCACGCGAGGAGCGGAAGTACAGAGGAGATGACATGGGCCTGCGGGTCGTGCAGTGGGCGACAGGAGGCGTCGGGGTCGCCGCCATCAAGGGTGTCCTGGAACACCCCGAACTCGAGCTCGTCGGCTGCTGGGTGCACTCAGAGGACAAGGCGGGCAAGGACGTCGGCGACATTATCGCCACTGAACCGCTGGGCGTCACCGCAACCAACAGCGTCGACGAGATTCTGGCC
>JAJKIB010000247.1 GCA_021154745.1 Mycobacterium sp. | reverse complement strand
GAGGCGCGGCTGACTCCGCTCGCAATGGAGATGCTGCGTGAAATCGACGAGGAGACAGTCGATTTCATTCCGAACTACGACGGACGCGTGCAGGAGCCGACCGTCCTGCCGAGCCGGTTCCCGAACCTGCTCGCCAACGGGTCTGGCGGCATCGCGGTCGGCATGGCGACGAACATGCCACCGCACAACCTGCGCGAGCTCGGCGAAGCGGTGTACTGGTGCCTGGAGAACCACGACGCCGACGAAGAAGCCACGCTGTCCGCGGTGACCGAGCGGGTCAAGGGCCCCGACTTCCCCACCTACGGTTTGATCGTTGGCTCCCAAGGTATTTCCGACACTTACAACACTGGACGCGGATCGATCAAGATGCGCGGTGTGGTGGAGATTGAGGAGGACTCGCGGGGGCGCACCTCAATCGTCATCACCGAGTTGCCGTATCAGGTCAACCACGACAACTTCATCACCTCGGTCGCCGAACAGGTTCGCGACGCCAAGCTCAGCGGCATCGCCAACATCGAAGATCAGAGCAGCGACCGAGTGGGCCTGCGCATCGTCGTCGAGCTCAAGCGCGACGCCGTGGCCAAGGTGGTGCTCAACAACCTCTACAAGCACACACAGTTGCAGACCAGCTTCGGCGCCAACATGCTGTCGATCGTCGATGGCGTCCCTCGCACGCTGCGGCTCGATCAGCTGCTCCGCCACTACGTGAACCACCAGCTGGACGTCATCGTTCGGCGCACCACCTACCGGCTGAGGAAGGCCAACGAGCGCGCCCACATCTTGCGTGGCCTGGTCAAGGCGCTCGACGCGCTCGACGAAGTGATCGCGCTGATCCGGGCGTCGGAGACGGTCGATGTCGCCAAACAAGGCCTGATCGAGCTGCTCGATATTGACGAGATTCAGGCGCAGGCGATCCTCGACATGCAGCTGCGCCGGCTGGCCGCCCTGGAACGGCAGCGCATCGTCGACGACCTGGCCAAGATCGAGGCCGAAATCGCTGACCTCGAGGACATCCTGGCCAAGCCGGAGCGGCAGCGCGCCATCGTGCGCGACGAGCTCAAGGAGATCGTCGACAAATACGGCGACGACCGCCGCACGCGAATCGTGCCCGCGGACGGCGAGGTATCCGACGAGGACCTGATCGTGCGCGAGGACGTCGTCGTCACGATCACCGAGACCGGGTACGCCAAGCGCACCAAGACCGACCTGTACCGCAGCCAGAAGCGCGGCGGCAAGGGGGTCCAGGGTGCCGGCCTCAAGCAGGACGACATCGTCAACCACTTCTTCGTCTGTTCGACGCACGACTGGATCCTGTTCTTCACCACACAGGGCCGGGTCTACCGTGCCAAGGCATACGACCTGCCCGAGGCGTCGCGGACCGCGCGCGGTCAGCACGTCGCGAACCTGCTGGCCTTCCAGCCGGAGGAGCGCATCGCACAGGTCATCCAGATCAAGAGCTACGAGGACGCCCCGTACCTCGTGCTGGCGACCAAGAACGGTCTGGTGAAGAAGTCCAAGCTGACCGACTTCGACTCCAACCGCTCGGGCGGCATTGTCGCAGTGAACCTGCGCGACGGCGATGAACTCGTCGGCGCGGTGCTGGCCTCGGCCGAGGAGGACCTGCTTCTGGTGTCGGCCAAGGGCCAATCGATTCGCTTCTCGGCAACCGACGAGGCGCTGCGGCCGATGGGTCGCGCCACCTCGGGTGTGCAAGGCATGCGATTCAACACCGACGACAAACTGCTGTCGCTGAACGTGGTCCGGGAGAACACGTATTTGCTGGTCGCGACGGCCGGCGGGTACGCCAAGCGCACCGCGATCGAGGAGTACCCGATCCAGGGCCGCGGTGGCAAAGGGGTGCTGACGGTCCAGTTCGACAAGCGTCGTGGCAGTCTGGTTGGAGCGTTGATCGTCGATGACGACACCGAGTTGTATGCCATCACCTCAGGTGGCGGCGTCATCCGGACCGCTGCGCGTCAGGTTCGCAAGGCCGGGCGGCAGACCAAGGGCGTTCGGTTGATGAACCTGGGCGAGGGCACCACACTGATAGCCATCGCGCGCAACGCCGAGGAAAACGAGGCGGACGCCGCGGAGGCCGACGCAACCTGACGACGCTAAGGAGCCGTAGGTGAGTTCACCGAACGAGCCGGGGTACCCGCGCGCGGGTGACGCCCCCGGTGGCGCCAACGGCTCCCCGGCCGGATCGTCCCAGCACGATGGTGGTTCACTCGGAAACGCGGCATCGCGCGGCGGCGGCGACAACCCGCCATGGCAGCGTGGCCCGGCCGCACGCGCCGCCCGGCCGCAGCAGCGCCAATCGCCGGATTCAGCAGGTCCCGGCGGCTCGCCCAATCTGGATGCGCGGCTGAACCGCTTCATCGCGGGCGGATCGGCTCCGTCGGCCCCGTCGCCGACGCACGAGCAGGACGGGCCTCCGCGCGGCGAGCGCACCGAGACGGTACGGCCCGAGGCCTACGCCAGCGAGCTACCCGACCTGTCGGGTCCGATGCCCCGCACACAGCAGCAGCGCAAGCCGGCCCCCGAACGGCCGTCGTCTGAACCGGTGAGCCGGACGACGGCCACCAGCCGCATCCAGGTCGGCACTCGCCACAAGGGCCCGGTGCGGGCCAGCATGCAGATCCGCCGGGTCGATCCGTGGAGCGCGCTGAAGGTGTCGCTCGTGTTGTCGGTGGCCCTGTTCTTCGTGTGGATGATCGCCGTTGCGTTTTTGTATCTGGTACTCGGCGGCATGGGCGTGTGGAGCAAGCTGAACAGCAATGTCGGGGATCTGCTCACAAGCGCAGGCGGCCAAACCGGCGGCGAGCTGGTGTCCAGCGGAACGATCTTCGGCGGAGCGGCGTTGATCGGGCTGGTGAACATCGTGCTGCTGACGGCGATGGCCACCTGTGCGGCCTTCATCTACAACCTCACCACCGACCTGGTCGGCGGGGTCGAAGTCACACTGGCCGATCGCGACTGAGTTTGGGTCGCGGCTGGTGATTGCGGTAATCTCGTCGCTCGGCCATGCGGCATATTCGGGGCTATAGCTCAGGCGGTTAGAGCGCTTCGCTGATAACGAAGAGGTCGGAGGTTCGAGTCCTCCTAGCCCCACGGAAGGGTTCGCGCGATGAGGCTGGTGTTTCTGCTCGCCGCCGTAGTGGTGGCCGTGATCGTGTGGCGATCCAGGCACGGCGTCGAGGTGTGGCACGCAGCGGCCGATACGCCGTCCTGACCAATCAGGGGCCTTAGCTCAGTTGGTAGAGCGCTGCCTTTGCAAGGCAGAAGTCAGGGGTTCGAATCCCCTAGGCTCCACAAGCAGCCGCTGTCCCGCCGATGACGAAACCGCCGCTCAGCGTCGAGGCTCAGTCTGGGAAGTCCACACCCGGCCATCGAAGTAGCGCAACGAGTTCGGATCGTTTTGGTCCGGATACCACCCCGGCGTCAACCCGCTTGTCGCCGGTTGTTGGTGCACGACGGGCGGCTGTTGCACGACGGGCTGCTCCGTATATGCCCGCGGTTCTCTCGGTGCCAACGCCATTCGCACAGCCCACACCACCACCGCAACGATGACAATGACTATCAGCAACCAAATCAGCGATTGAAGCGAGCCGAAGATATCGGTCATCGCGCCACCCCTTTCACATGCGATCGAAGGGCCGCGGCCGGCCTAAGCGTCGGGCTGGTGTCTGTAACGAACGGCTGGCAGGCAAAGCACATGCTCACGCCGTGAACGGGATAACCACACGCCGGACATACGTCGAGGGTCCTCACGCCAGCACCTCCTCATTGGCCGCATGGCCAGTGCGGACCGGATACCCGCGCACACACGCCAGCAATCATTGGCGCCTGTCCGGCAAGGGTGCGGGCATCTCGAGGTACTGATGTGACCAGTGAGCTCTAGCACTCCACGACGTTGAGGGCCAGCCCGCCCTGCGACGTCTCCTTGTACTTGGCCTTCATGTCGGCCCCGGTGTCGCGCATGGTCTTGATCGCAGTGTCGAGGCTGACGTGATGAGTTCCGTCCCCGTGCAACGCCATTCGCGCCGCGGTGATCGCCTTGACCGACGCGACCGCGTTGCGTTCGATGCACGGAATCTGCACCAGACCACCGACCGGGTCGCACGTGAGCCCGAGGTTGTGCTCGATGCCGATCTCGGCGGCGTTCTCCACCTGCGCCGGCGTTCCGCCCAGCACTGCCGCCAGCCCCGCGGCCGCCATCGAGCACGCCGATCCGACCTCACCCTGACATCCCACCTCGGCGCCGGAGATCGACGCGTTGGCCTTGAAGAGCTGACCGATTGCGCCGGCCGTCAGCAGAAACTCGACGATGCCGTCGTCCGTCGCGCCGGGCACGAACCGCGAATAGTAATGCAGCACAGCGGGAATGACTCCCGCCGCGCCGTTCGTCGGCGCTGTCACCACCCGACCGCCGCCCGCGTTCTCCTCGTTGACCGCCAGCGCGTAAACCGTCAGCCAGTCCATGGCGTACAGCGGATCGTCGGGATCGAGTGCCTCCGCCAGCAAACGCGCCCGGCGGCGAACCCGCAGCCCGCCCGGCAACGTGCCCGTCGCAGCCAGACCAGCCTCGACACACTCGCGCATCGCCGCCCAGATGCGCAGCAGGCCGGCCCGCAGATCGGGCTCACGACCTAGAGCAGCCTCGTTGCGTGCCATCAACTCGGCGATGCTGCACGCCTTCTCCGTCGCCAGCCGCACGAGCTCCGCCGCCGTGCTGAACGGATACGGCATGACGGCATCTTCGCGCGGCCCCGACCCGGCTTCTTGCTCGTCGACGACGAACCCGCCGCCAACCGAGTAGTACACCCGGCGGCGCAGCTCTTGACCCGCGTCGTCGACGGCCGAGAAGACCATGCCGTTGCTGTGAAAGTCCATCGCCTGCAAGGACAAAACGATGTCGGTGTTGTGGTCGAAATCGATTACGTGCGTGCCGGCGAGAAGCAGCTTGGCGCTCGCGTTGATCTCCTCGACCCGAGCCTTCGCGAGTGCCGGATCGACGGTCGCGGGCTCATTGCCCTCCAGGCCGAGAACGACCGCGCCGGGCGTGCCATGTCCGGCGCCCGTGGCGCCCAGCGAGCCGTAGAGCTCGATTCGCACCCGCGCAACGTCGTGCAACACACCATCGGCGGCAAGATGGCGGGCGAACCGGTGTGCGGCGCGCATGGGACCGACGGTGTGCGAACTCGACGGCCCGATGCCGATCGAGAACAGATCGAAAACTGAAACGGCCATCGCGGTGCGCCTACAGCAAGCTACGGCTTGGGGGTCACGTCGACGCTGGGCGGAAGTGCCGACGGTTCTGGCTGCATCGATCTGCGCACGATCGTGAACGCCACCGCTCCCCCGGCCAGCACCACTGCACCCACCGCGGCCAACAGCAGGGGCCGACGCCGACGCCTGGGCTTACGCGCGTCGGCGATGACCCGGGGAAGGGTGGCGAGAACCTCCTGCGCGGCGGTGAGTTCCTGCGCGATGGTCTCCTGTGCATCCCCGAACTCCTTGGCGAGCCGGCTCTTGTCAAGGCGGCGACGCAGGCTGCCGGCCGCCGAATGCGCACCCTGCCAGCTCAGCCCGGCGGTGCCGAGCGTGACGTCGACCGGCCCGACCGCGGTGTACTTCAGGCCGCGGCTCAGCCGCTGGCTCGGGGTCAACCGGGCGTCCGTCTTCGGGCTCATGTCCACCTCTTTCGCGGCGTGATCAGATTCGACATCCAGCCTGCCACCAACTGCCACCCCGCGGAGGCCGTTGAACGGCGGGTGGCACACTGGCATCCCGTGACGAGCCCCATTCAGACAGCGACCGCGACCCTGCACACCAACCGCGGAGACATCAAGATCGCACTCTTCGGAAATCACGCCCCCAAGACCGTCGCGAACTTCGTCGGATTGGCACAGGGCACCAAGGACTACAACACCGAAAACGCGTCAGGCAGCTCGTCGGGACCGTTCTACGACGGCGCGATCTTCCACCGCGTGATCGAGGGCTTCATGCTTCAGGGCGGCGACCCGACCGGCACCGGGCGCGGTGGGCCGGGATACCAGTTCGCCGACGAGTTCCATCCCGAGCTGCAGTTCGACAAGCCGTATCTGCTCGCCATGGCCAACGCGGGGCCCGGAACGAACGGCTCGCAGTTCTTCATCACAGTCGGCAAGACACCGCACCTCAATCGCAAGCACACGATCTTCGGCGAGGTGGTCGATCCCGAGTCGCAGAAGGTGGTCGACGCCATCGCCACGACGGCCACGGACCGCAGTGACCGGCCGACCGATCCGGTGGTGATCGAGTCGATCACGGTGTCCTGACGCCGTAGGGGGTCAGCGGGAGCCGGCGTAGCCGGCGTCAGTCAGCGCGTCGAGCACATTCAGCGGGTCGGTGCCCAGATCCCACCGGGTGAAGACCAGTAGCCGGTCATCGGTCGTATCGATCTCGAGCAGCCGCACCTTGCGGGCCAGGCGGCGGAACTCGGTGATTCGGACGATCTTTATGTCGTCGCGCCCTAACGCGTTTGTGCGCGACCAGCCGCGGGTAACTAGCCCATCGTCACTGATTGCCAGTTTCGGTCGGGCGCGCCAAGACAGGCTTGCAAACACGATCAGTCCTGCCGCGGCAATCCCTACGAGTATGCGCCCGGGCGCATCTGTGATCAGGGTCACAGCGCCGATAGCCAAGATAAGTCCGAATATGCCGCACGCTGCGATTCCGAACGCCGGTGGGCTCCACTCTGTTTGCTGCGTGGCCAATTAACACCCTTTTACCGTTGCTAATGAGGTTATCCACAAGTGCTATCCCCAATGGGGATGAATCACACGAGTGTGATCTGATGACCACAAGGTTGCTAAATGGGTAACGCGCGGAAGCCAAGATAAATTCATACCAATGGTCGGTACGGCTAACGCCAACGCATTGTGAGCAACAACCCGGTGATCATGAAAGCAAAGGCGATCGCGTAGTTCCACGGGCCGAGGTCTGCCAGGAATGGAATCGCGGTGGACGCGAGCTGGAACACCAGCAGCCACACCAGGCCGATCAGCATCAAGCCGCAGAACAAAACCACGAACCAGAAGCTCGACGGCCCGGACTTGACCTTGACCGGTGTCCGGCTCACCGGGTTGATGGTGAAGTCGTTCTTCTTGCGAACTTTGGACTTGGGCATGGGTACCTTCGCGGGACAGTCTGCGTCACACGGTGCGACGATGTAACTACGAGCCTAACGTAGCCATGGCGCGGGGAGGAAAACCGATGGACCAGCCCAGACGTTCGGCGTGGCGCTTCGGCGTCCCGTTGGTGTGTCTGCTGGCGGGCCTGCTGTTGGCGGCCACCCACGGTGTTTCCGGCGGCGCCGAGATCCGGCGCAGCGACGCCCCGCGCCTGGTCGATCTGGTGCGCGAGGCCCAGCAATCGGTGGACCGGCTGACCGCTGAGCGAGATTCGTTGGTCACGACGATCGACACGCACCACGGCGGGTCGCCCGGTGCCGACGCGGCATTGGCGGCGATCACCAACCGTTCGGCCAAGCTGGCCGTGGACGCGGGCCTGGATCCGATGCGGGGGCCGGGGCTCGTCGTCACGCTCAACGACGCGCAGCGCGACGCGGAGGGCCGCTTTCCGCGCGACGCGTCTCCCGATGATCTCGTGGTGCACCAGCAGGATATTCAGGCGGTGCTGAATGCGTTGTGGAGCGCAGGCGCCGAAGGCATCCAGATGCAGGATCAGCGGATCATCGGCACGTCGGCGCCGCGATGTGTGGGAAACACGCTGCTGCTCAACGGCCGCACGTACAGCCCGCCATACGTCATCACCGCGATCGGCGACGCGCCCGCCATGCAGGCGGCGCTGGCGGCGGCACCGCTCGTCACGCTCTACAAGCAATACGTGGTGCGCTTTGGGCTGGGCTACGCCGAGCAACCGCGCGCTCAGGTCGACCTGGTCGGGCACACCGAGCCGGTCCGGATGAAGTTCGCCAAGCCGGCCGGGCCGATCGGCTACTGAGCGCAAGAAATCACGCCGAAACCGCAAGGTAGCCTGGGCCGATGCAGGTCTTGGTCGTCGACAACTACGACAGCTTCGTGTTCAACCTGGTCCAGTACCTGGGTCAGCTCGGCGTGCACGCGCAGGTGTGGCGTAACGACGACGACCGTCTCGCCACCACAGAAGATGTCGCCAACGTCGTCGAGCAATTCGACGGCGTGCTGCTCTCCCCCGGCCCCGGCACCCCTGAGCGGGCCGGCGCATCCATCCCGCTCGTCAAGGCGTGCGCCGCGGCGCACACCCCACTGCTTGGGGTGTGCCTCGGCCACCAGGCCATCGGCGTGGCGTTCGGTGGGACGGTCGACCGCGCGCCCGAGCTGCTGCACGGCAAGACCAGCACGGTTTTTCACTCGAATGCCGGTGTGCTGCAAGGGCTTCCGGATCCATTCACCGCCACCCGCTACCACTCGCTGACCATTTTGCCCGACACCGTGCCCGCCGAACTCGAGGTGATCGCTCGGACCGAGGGCGGCGTCATCATGGGCGTGCGGCACGTCGAGCTGCCCATTCACGGCGTGCAGTTCCACCCCGAGTCGATCCTCACCGAAGGCGGCCATCGCATGCTCGCCAACTGGCTCGGCTACTGCGGCGCCGCGCCCGCGGAGTCGTTGGTGCGGCAGCTGGAGGATGAGGTGGCCAACGCCGTGCAGGCCGCTACGACGCGAAACTCAGCGTGATCGGGTCCTCGAACCTGACGGGTGTGCCCGCCGGCGGGCTCTGAGTCACCACCGCGTTGGTCCGCTGGCCGCTGTTCTGCACGTCGGGACCCCTGATCAGCGGGCCCGTCCATCCGTAAGCATTGCGCAGGTTCGGCTCGACGTCGGTCCAGAACCCTCCGCGCACGTCGGGCATGACGAACTGGTTGCCCATCGACACCCGAATCTGGATGAGGGTGTCCAGCGCAGCGACCTCGCCCGCAGCAGGTGCGGTCCCCACGACCTGGCCCTTCGGCGTCGTGCTGTCGACGTCAACCGGCAGCAGCTTCGTGAACCCGGACGCGTTGAGCACCTGCGTGCACACGTCAACGGTCTGGCCCTTGCAGTCGGGGACCGGCTTGTTCTCGGGTCCCGAACCGACGACGATCGTGATCTCGTTCGTGATCGCCGAGGTCTGATTGGCCGGCGGGATGGTCGCCAGCACCTTGTCCTTCGTCTCCGGCGTCGACGGTGACCGCGACTCCCTGAACTTGCCGAACCCTGCGTTGGTGAGCTTCTCGACGCAATCGGTGTAGGAAAGGTTCTTGCAGTCCACCACCTCGCGTTGCTCCGGGCCGGTGGACACGTTGATGGTGATCTCGTCGCCTGCGCCGACGGACGTGCCTGCGCTCGGGTCGGTACCGATGACTCGATTCGGTGGGACGGTTGAGTCCGGGTTCCGCTGAGTCGTCGTCTTGAAGCCGGCGTTCTGCAGTGTGGCGACCGCGTCGTTCTCCAGCTGGTTTCGTACGTCAGGCACTTGAACATCCCGCGTGTTGCCGCCGAACATGTTGATCGCGACCGTCACCACAACGGTCAGTACCGCCAGGACCGCGACCGCGATCAGCCAGCGGCCCACCGATCCGGCGCGCTCGTCCTTCTCGGCGTATCCGGGCTCCGGGCGCTCGGCCGGGTCGATCGGCTCGGTGCGATGCTGTGACGGTGTCGACGACAGCAGCGACGTCCGTTCGGCGTCGGTGAACACCTTGGGCGCCTCCGGCGCCTCGCCGCTGTGCACCCGCACCAGATCGGCGCGCATCTCCGCAGCAGACTGGTAGCGATTGTCGGGGTTCTTGGCCAGCGCCTTGAGCACAACGGCGTCGAGCTCGGGCGAGATGTCGTTGTGCCGTTGCGACGGTGGCACCGGATCTTCGCGCACATGCTGATAGGCCACCGCGACGGGTGAATCACCGACGAAGGGTGGCTCACCAGTAAGGATTTCGTAAAGCACGCAGCCCAGCGAGTACACATCCGAACGGGCGTCGACCTTCTCGCCGCGAGCCTGCTCGGGCGACAGGTACTGCGCCGTGCCGATCACCGCGGCGGTCTGGGTCACGCTGTTGGCATCGGCCAGGGCGCGGGCGATGCCGAAGTCCATCACCTTCACCGCACCGGCCTTGCTGATCATGATGTTGGCGGGCTTCACATCGCGGTGGATGATGCCGTGCTGGTGGCTGAAGTTCAGCGCCTGGCAGGCGTCGGCGATCACTTCGATCGCGCGCTTGGACGGCATCGGGCCCTCGGTGTGCACGATGTCGCGTAACGTGACCCCGTCGACGTACTCCATCACGATGTACGGCAGCGGCCCGGTCGCCATCTCCGCCTCGCCGGTGTCGTACACCGCGACAATGGCCGGATGGTTCAGTGCGGCGGCGTTCTGCGCTTCGCGGCGGAACCGTAGATAGAAGCTGGGATCGCGGGCCAGGTCGGCGCGCAGCACCTTGACGGCGACGTCGCGGTGCAGCCGCAGATCGCGCGCCAAATGGACCTCGGACATGCCGCCAAAGCCGAGGATCTCACCGAGTTCGTACCGGTCGGACAGGTGTTGCGGGGTGGTCATTGCCATGTCTGTTCTGAAACTGTAAGTCGCCGGCTTGCCGGCTTCGTGGCCCAGGGCGTTACCTGCACCTTTGCAGGTGACGCGATCGCGTCGATTCGGGTCGCTCCGTTTTCTAGTCCACCATGACGGACGGTGCCCTCATCGGTCCAACCGGGCATCGCCGCAGGCGACTGGAACGGCGTCGTTTCGGTGATCGTATTCGTCACCGTCGGCGGCGGCGGCTCCTGGTCCTTCTTGTCCTGGGCATTCAACACGATCAGGATGGCGATGACGATCGCCAGCGCGCCGAGCACGCCTGCCGCCCACAGCAGCGCGCGCTGGCCGGACGAGAACGTTCGCCGTGGCGGGGGAGTGCGGTGGCTGCCGGTAGCCGGCCGTGCCCGCGCGGCGGTCGCCGGTGCCCGCCCGGTCATGTCCGCGGCGGCCCTGGACTGCGCGGCCGACGGCACCGCCGCAGGCGCCGCCCTGCCGATGGCCGGCGCTTGATTGGGTCTCGGCGGACGACGGCCGGACCGCACCGCGGCCACCGCGTCGGCGAACGGCCCGCCGGAGCGGTAACGCATGCCGGGATTCTTGACCAGCGTGATCTCGATGAGTTCGCGCACGTTGGGCGGAAGATCGGCCGGCAGGGGCGGCGGCGTCTCCTTGATGTGCTTCATTGCCACCGTCAGCGCCCCGTCGCCGGTGAAGGGTCGCTTGCCCGAAACCGATTCGTAGCCAACGACTCCCAGTGCGTACACGTCGCTCGCCGCCGTGGCGTCGTGGCCAAGCGCCTGCTCCGGGGCGATGTACTGGGCGGTGCCCATGACCATGCCGGTCTGGGTGACCGGAGCGGCGTCGACGGCCTTGGCGATGCCGAAGTCGGTGAGCTTGACCTGTCCGGTCGGAGTGATGAGGATGTTGCCGGGCTTGACATCGCGGTGCACCAGACCCGCGGTGTGCGCAACCTGCAGTGCGCGGCCCGTCTGCTCGAGCATGTCGAGGGCGTGCCGTAGCGACAACCGCCCGGTGCGCTTGAGCACCGAGTTCAGCGGTTCACCGTTGACCAGTTCCATCACCAGGTAGGCGGTGCGGCCCTCGCCGTCCATGTCGGTTTCGCCGTAGTCGTAGACGCTCGCGATGCCGGGATGGTTGAGCATCGCGACGGTGCGGGCCTCGGCGCGGAACCGTTCAACGAACTCGGGGTCGGTGGAGTATTCGGCCTTGAGCACTTTGATGGCGACACGGCGGCCCAGCCGGGAGTCGACGCCCTCCCACACCTGGCCCATGCCACCGGTGG
>JAJKIB010000246.1 GCA_021154745.1 Mycobacterium sp. | reverse complement strand
ACTTAGGGCTTCGCGGCGCGGCGCTCCACCTCGATGGGTATCACCGGTTCCCGCGCCGCAGGGCCGCGGGTGATCGCGTGCAGCCGAATCTCCGGCACGTCGACCGACGGGTCGACGGTGTCCAGCCACGCAACCGCCTCGGCGACGTCGGCGGCGCGGATCGCATACATCTCGAACGGCACGTCGGCCAGCATGTCGGTCTCGACCGGTCCCGGTGTCACGATGTGGACGTTGATGCCGTCGCGGTCGACTTCCTGCGCCAGCGCCAGCGCGAACGCGTTCATGCCTGCCTTCGACGCTGAGTATGCGGTGCGAGCGCGCATCGGCTCGTGCGCGGCCGATGACGAGATGAACACAAACCGCGAGCCGGCCTTCATCCTCGGCAGCGCGGCCGACGTGACGACGAAACACGAATCCAGATTCGCCGACATCGTCGCCCGCCATTGCTCGAAAGTCTGCTTACGCGCGTAGGTTCCGCCGAGAATGCCCGACGCGTGCACCACCAGGTCTATCTCATCGGCCGCCTGCACCGCTGGTTCGAACTTCTCGGGTTCGGCCGCGTCGGCGACGACGTAGCGGGCGCCCATTTCTTCGGCGGCGGCCCGAAGCGGTTCCTCGCGTCGCGCGGTGAGGATGACGTCGTAGCCGAGCTCGACCAACTTGCGGCCGCAGGCCTTGCCGATGCCGCCGCTACCGCCGGTGATCAAGGCCGTTCGCACGCAACACCTTTCAGCGTTGGCGGCGCGCCAGTGCCTGCGGCGAGAGCGCGACGATGCGCCGTTCAGGATCCTCCGCCATGAAATAGGCCTGGGTGTCCGCCAGATGACGCGCCGATAGTTTGCGAGCCCGGTCGCCGTCGCCGGCCTCGATCGCCTCGGCGATCTTGGTGTGGATGTTCAGCGCGATACGGCGCTTGCTCAGCGCCGGGTACTCGCCGCGGGCCGCGGTCTCATCGGCCCACCACTGCAGGTGGCTGCTCCACAGCGTCTCCAGGCTGCCGACCACCGCGATCATGGTGTGGTTGCCGCAACCGCGCACGATTTCGTCGTGGAACTGACCGCCGATCTCGGTGAAGCGCGCCCCGTCCTCGATGTGCTCGGCCATGGACTCATTGAGTTCCTTGAGTTTGGGAACCAGCGTCTCGGCACGGTCTGGGCGCTTGGCAGCGAGGGCCGCACACATCGGATCGAGTTCCTGCAGCGCCGTGCCGAGATCGGCCAACGGCACATAGTCGCTTTGCAGCAACAGGCCGAGCATGTAGGCCGCGCTGCCTTTCCCCGGGGCATGCACAACGGCGCCGCCGCGGTTGCCACGGCGTACCGATACCAGACCCTCGGTCTCGAGGATTCGCAACGCTTCCCGCAACGACACCAGGCTGACGTTGAATTGCTCGACGAGAAGTTCCTGACGCGGCAGCAGGTCGCCGTCGGACAGTTCGCCGTCGATGATTTGGCGCCGAAGCTCGTCGGCGACGATCTCGGCCGTGCGGCGTGCCGACAGCCGGCGGCGGGCCTCGGGGCCGATTCCCAGTGTTGTCATGTCTTAGCAATATTAACAGCGATAGACGCCCAGGCAGTGGCCGACGGCAGCTATCCATCAAAAGTAACTAAGATGATAAAGATGGCGCCCACCCCGCTGGATGATCTGCGCGTCGTCGAGATCAGTGACCGGATCGCCGGCGCCTACTGCGGCAAGCTTCTGGTCGACGCGGGTGCCGACGTCGTGAAGGTGGAACCGGCAGGCGGAGATCCGTTGCGCCGCTTCACCGCAACCGGCTCGGCGCCGCCTGCAGGCGCCGATTCTCCGCTGTTCAGTTACCTCAACGCCGGGAAGCGCAGCGTAACAGCCGCTTCGGACGAATTGCTCGCCCGCGCCGACGTCGTGATCATCGCGGCAACGGAGCCGGAGTTCAATCCGCCCCTGGTCGACAAGTCGCCGCAGTGCGTCGCGGTGACGGTCTCCGACTTCGGCTTGACCGGCCCATGGTCGGACCGACCGGCAACCGAGTTCACGCTGCAGGCCTGGTCCGGGTTGACCGGTTTTCGCGGCGATCCGGCAGGCCCGCCGATCTCGATCGGCGGTGACCTGGGTGAGTACATGGGCGGGGCGTTCGCCGCCTATGGCGCGCTGGCACTGTGGCGGCGGGTACGCCGCGGTGGTCCCGGCGGCCACCTGGACATGTCGATGCTTGAAGCGATCACCTTGATGCAGAGCAGCGAGTGGTTGCATTCGCAGCTGCTGAAGGTGCCGCCGATCAGGCGGTCGATCGAAGTACCTTCGATCGAGGAGGCCGCCGACGGCTACGTCGGTATCAGCATGGTCACCGGACAGCAGTGGCTCGATTTCGCCGCCATGGTGGATTGCCCGGAACTGACGGAGATTCCGGACCTTCGTTTCCAGATTGGGCGGTGGGATTACCGCGACTGGATCCGCGAACGCATCGGACCGTGGATGCGCGAGCGCACCGTCGCCGAGATCGTGGAACTGGGCCAGCTGTTCCGGCTGCCGATCGCCCCGCTCGGCAACGGTTCCACCATCCCGCAGATGGACCACCTACGTCAGCGCGGCGTCTTTGTCGACAACCCGGCGGGTTTCCGGCAGCCGCGCACACCCTGGCTGATGTCGGCAGCCGCGCCGGCCCCGGTCAGGCCGGCACCTGCCCTCGGCGAGGCGGGCAGCGAGTCCCTTTGGCACCCAAGGGAATCCGCTGCCTCTACGGTGACCGCCGAACTGCCGTTGGCCGGCGTCCGCCTCATCGATCTCACTGCCTTTTGGGCCGGACCGGCGGCGACGCATTCGTTGGCCGCGTTCGGGGCGGACGTCATCAAGATCGAGTCGATCCAGCGGCCCGACGGCATCCGCTACTCGGGCGGCATGCGCACCGACGTCGACGACTGGTGGGAGTACGGCTGGGTGTTCCACGCCATGAACACCAACAAGCGGTCGGTGACGCTGGATCTGGAGTCTGAGGACGGCATCAGGCTGTTCAAGCGGTTGGTCACGCAGGCCGACGCGGTGGTCGAGAACTTCTCGCCCCGGGTGATGGACCAATTCGGGCTCGGCGCCGACGCATTGCTCGACCTCAAGCCCGACCTGGTGGTCGTGCGGATGCCCGCCTTCGGATTGACAGGACCGTGGCGCGATCGGGTCGGCTTCGCTCCCACCATGGAGCAAATCGCGGGGTTGGCGTGGGTCACCGGCCTGCCCGAGGGGCCACCGGTGCCGCCGCGCGGCGCGTGCGACCCGCTTGCGGGCGTGCATGCGGCGTTCGCGTTGGTGGCGGCACTGGAATTCACCGACCGCACCGGCTGCGGTCAACTCGTCGAGGTGCCGATGATCGAGACAGTGCTGAACGTGACCGCCACGCAGACAATCGAATTCGACGTCTTCGGGGAGATCCTGTCGAGGCGCGGCAACCGGGGCCATCCGGCCGCGGCGCAGGATCTCTACCGGTGCGCGGGAGGCGATGACTGGATCGCGATTTGCGCGCACACCGATGCACAGCGGAAAGCGTTGTCGGAGTTGACCGGCGGCGCCGAGCTCGCGGAATGGTTCGCCGCGCAGGACCTCGAGGCCGCCGTCGGCCTGCTTGCGAGCGCAGGTGTTCCGGCTGCTGCCGTCGTCTCGCCGTCGGTGGTGACCGAAAACCCCCAACTGCTCCATCGCGGCTTCTTCGAACGCCTCGAACATCCACGGACCGGCGAGGGGCTGTACCCGACACCGCCGTTCGCAGCGTTCGACGGCGTCCAGAGATGGCTGCATCGGCCCCCGCCGACGCTGGGTCAGCACAACAGCGAGGTGCTCACCGAGCTGTGCGGGCTGACCGACGCCGACCTCGACCGCCTGGCCGCCCGAGGCGTCATCGGTAGCAGACCGAAGGGCCTGTGACTAACGCGGCGTCAGGGATATCGCCATCTCGTCGTAGATCGACATGTTGTTCGTCAGGTTGGGGAAGCTGACCTTCGGCGCAGCGAGCGTGATGTCGTCGGCGCGACAGAGCAACTCGTCGAGCACCGCGCGGATCTCGGCGCGCGCCAGCATGGCGCCCAGACAGTGGTGCGGCCCGCCGCCGCCGAACGCGACGTGCTGGTTCTCCGTGCGGCCGATGTCGAACGTGAACGGGTCGCTGAAGACCTCTTCATCGCGGTTGGCCGAGCGCAGCATCGACACCACCCGGCCGCCCTTCGGTATTGGGACACCGTCGATTTCGAGGTCGACCTTCGCGGTGCGGGTCCAGAATGCGACGGGCGTCGACCAGCGCAGCACCTCTTCCACCGCATTGGACCGGATCGTATCGTCGGCCCGATACCGCTCGATCTGCCGAGGATCTGCAACAAATGCCTGCAGCCCGGCGGCCAGCGCGTTCTTGGTCGTGTCGCTACCGGCGAAGGCCAGCACGAAGAAGAAGACCTCGAGCTCGTTGGCGGGTATGGACAGCTGTTCGCCGGTCTCGTCGGTGATGACCGCAGAGGTCAGCGTGCTCCAGATGTCGTCGACCGGGTTGCGGCGCTTCTCGTCGGTGAGTTCGAGCGCATACGTGAAGATGGAGGCGAAGAGCTCGAGTTGGTCCTGCTCGGTCACTGACGCCTCGGGCGAGTTGACCGCGAGGATGCGGTCGAGGGTGTCAAAGATTCGTGGCCGATCCGTTTCGGGGATGCCGATGATGTCGCCGATGACCGACATCGGGAGCACATCGGCGACGTCGCCGATCCAATCGCCACCTCCGGCGGCAAGTAGCCCGTCGACCATGGACGCGGCACGGGCACGAATACTGTCCTCGAGCTTGCCGATGGCCTTCGGGGTGAAGGCGTGGGACATCACCCGGCGCCGCTTGGTCAGGTCGGGCGGATCCATGTTGATGATGGTCGGAAAGGACCCGGCCGGGCCGATACCTTGGATGAGTGGGCCGTCAACGGCGGTAAATGAGTCCGTGTCACGGTGAATCCGTTGCGCGTGCCGGTGCTTGGTCGTCATCCAGAAATCCCGTTTGACCGCCTTGGCGACGCCGTCGGTGAGTTCGTGGTGGAAGATCGGCCGGTCGCGGCGCAACTCGATGAACAGATCGTCGGGAAAACCGTTGCACCACAACGCAGGATCTGACAAGTCGACCGGAGTGGTCGTCGGCATGCGTGCTCCTCGTTTCGCTGACCTTGACCTAGAATGCCTAAAATAGTAAAAATAGGCAACGGACAGGTTCGGTGACCTGCCCGATTGCGCGTGCGGACGGAGAGTGCAGTGGCGGACACGGTTGCGGACAGCACGGATCCGTCGGAGCGCGAATTCGGTCCCAGCGGCATCAGTCTCTCGACGTACCGCTTCCCGACCGGGTGGTTCATCGTCGGGTTCGGCTCCGAGCTGGCGGTCGGCCAGGTCAAGCGCGCTCACTATTTCGGCGAGGAACTGGTGATCTTCCGCACCGAGTCCGGCCGGATCAACGTGCTCGACGCGTACTGCCAGCACCTCGGCGCCAACATGGGAGTCGGCGGCACCGTCGAGGGTGAGCGGATCGTCTGCCCGTGGCACGGCTGGCGTTGGAACGGTGACGGCACGAACGCGCTGATTCCGTACAGCAAGATCGGCTGCAAGCAGAACGTCCGCGTCCGCACCTACCCCAGCGTGGAGTGGTACGGCTTCATCCTCGTGTGGCACGAGCGGCACGGCCGCGCGCCGTACTGGCAGCCTCCCGTCCTGCCCGAGCTGGAGACCAACGAGTACTACCCGCTGCATCCACACACCCGGATGGTCAACCGGGTAAAGGTGCACGCGCAGATGATCATCGAGAACGCGGCCGATCCTTACCACGTGCAGTATGTGCACAAGGCGGCCAACCCGGCAACCACCGCCTCATTCGAGGTCAGCGGCTATCACCTGCACGCGACCGTCAACGCGAATTTCGGTGGGGGACGGGCGAAGACATGGCTGACACCGAACGGTCCCGTCGACGCCAAGATCATCTATGACAACTACTCGCTGGGCCTGGGGATCGTGCGCTTCCCTTCGGAACTGGTGGCGACCATTCAGGTCACCGGTCAGACCCCGGTGGACGAGGACTACACCGACTACTTCTACACCCAGGCTTCGATCCGCGAACCCGGCGCCACCGGCGACAAGCCGACCGGTCGCGCGGAGAAGTTCCTGCAGCTCCAGCAGGAAGTCATCAAGCAGGACTTCTTCACCTGGGAGAACATGAAGTACCTCGAGAAGCCCAACCTCGCGCCCGAGGAGGCCCGGGACTACGCCGCATTGCGACGGTGGGCGCATCGGTTCTATCCGGGCACCGAGCCGGCCGCGACCGATTTCGGATACACCGCCGACGGCGAGCCTGACCCGGCGGCAGCGAGAGTGTGATGCCCCACGCGGGCTTCACCGTTCCAGCGGTGCTCGACCGTCGTGCTGAGCAGTTCGGCGACCGCGTGATGATGTCGATCGCGGGAACACCCGTCACCTTCGCGCAGATGCGGGACCGGTCCTGCGCCGCAGCCAATGTGCTTGCGGATCTCGGGGTCAACCGGGGCCAGACCGTCGCGCTGTTCACCGGCACCTGCCCGGAATGGGTGTACTTCTGGCTCGGTGCCGCGCGCATCGGCGCGGTGCCCGCCGCGGTCAACGCCGCGAGCAAGGGCGACTTCCTGGTGCACACGCTACGGCTGTCCCACGCCGCGGTGGCCGTCACCGACGACGATCGACAAGCCCGCCTCGCCGAGGTGGCAGACGATATCGACACACTGAGATCGGTGTTGGTCCAAGGCGATTCGCTCGCAGATGCACTGGACTCCGCGTCGATTGAGCCACCGGATGGAGTCATTGCGCAACCAGACGACATTGCGCTGTTCTTCACGTCCGGCACGACGGGACCGTCCAAGGCCGTCGTCACCACATGGCACTACCTGTTCACCGCGGCGGCCACAGTCGCCTCGTCATGGGAACTCGAATCGGGTGACGTGCTGTGGACCGCCATGCCGCTGTTTCATCTCAGCGCGGCACCCACTGTGCTGGCGCCGATGCTCGTCGGCGGGACCAGTGTGCTGGCCGGAGCGTTCCACCCGAACGAGGTGTGGGACGAGATACGGTCCTGCGGTGCCGTAGGTTTCGCCGGCGCGGGCGCGATGGTGTCGATGCTGTGGAACCTGCCACCCGATCCGCGCGACGCCGCGGTCGGCCTTCGATTCATTTCGGCGGCGCCCATCGCGGCCGACATATATCGCGACATCGAGGAGCGTTATTGCTGCCGCATCGTGACGATGTACGGCATGACCGAAGCGTTTCCGATTGCCTACAAGGCGGTTTCCGACGACGGCATACCGGGTACGTCTGGACGGATCAACCCCGCATTCGACGTGCGAATCGTCGATCGGCACGGAAACCCCGTACCCGAGGGTATGGTAGGGGAGATTGCCTGCCGGGCGCGGACGCCACATGCGATGAGCGAGGGGTATGTGTCGTCGGCGTCCGGCGGGCCTCCGCTGCACGTCGATCCGCATCCTGAGTGGTTTCGCACCGGGGATCTGGGCTTCCTCGACGCCGATGACAATCTGACCTACGTGGATAGGGGCAAGGACTCGCTGCGACGACGCGGCGAGAACATTTCCTCCGTCGAAGTCGAACAGACCGTGATGCGCCATCCGGCCGTGCTGGAGGCCGCGGCAGTCGGGGTCCCCAGTGATCTCGGGGAGGACGATATCCTCGTCGTCGTCACCCTGCGCCCCGGCGCAGTCATCGAATACACCGAGCTGCTTGACTTCTGCTCGGCTCGAATGCCGTACTTCTGCGTGCCGCGGTACCTCGAGGTGCTCGACGAGATCCCGAAGAACGTGATCGGGCGCATCCGCAAGGACGTACTCCGCAGCAGGGGACTGAGCGACGGCGTGTGGGACCGCGAAGAGCACGGCTACGTGCTGAGCCGGTAGGACGGGAGACAAGCAGATGACGATGACATACCAACAGCAGTTTGTGCTGGACGGACTGGCGGGCCGGGCTGCGATCCTCAACCTGGGCGCGCGACACAATCGGCTGTACTCGGCGGGCGACCTCGCCGGCTGGATCACCACGTTCCGCCACGCGGGCGCAACGTACACCCGTGCTGGGGAGTCGTTCACCGACCTGCGCGAAGCCTTCGACGGGGGCAACGGTGCGCGGCTGGTGAGTGTCGACCACGAGATCACGGTGGACGGCGTCGACGCCACCCAGACCTGTGTCGCACTGCTGTTCCGCGACAACGATCTTCAGGCCTCCGGCACCTTCACCGACCGGCTCGTCTACGAGCGCGGCGGCTGGTACTTCACGTCGCGCGAACTCGAATGGGACCGCGTGCCGCGCGAGAGCGCGTTGCCGGTGTGACCGCAGATCTGCGCTACGAGTTCGCGTTCGGCACGTATGAGGACGCACTTCGGATGGTCGGCACGCGAACAGAACCGAGGTTCGCCGGCACCGCGGTGAGCGGAGCCCGCATCCAGCACTTCGCCGCGATGGTGCGTGACCCCAACCCGTCGTACTGGGATTCCGACTTCGCGGGCTCCGTCTGGGGAGGCCTGGTCGCGCCGCCCGCCCTGCTGACCGGACTTCTGATGCCGCCGCCGTGGGTGCCCAACGGTGAGCCGCCGACGGCGTCGATCGCGGTCCGCGTTCCTCTTCCCGGCACCGCGATCATCAACGCTTCCAACGACTCCGAGTACCTGACGCCAGTGTTGGAGGGCGACATGCTCAGCGTGGTGGAGGAGGTGGCGTCGGTGTCGCCCGAGAAGACGACTCGCCTCGGCAGCGGGCATTTCATCGAGACGTCGGAGACCTACTACCGCGGCGACAGAGCCGTCGTCGCCATATGCACAAACACCTTGTTCCGGTTCACCCCGGCAGGCCACCAATGAGGTGGGATGACGTCATGGTGCCGACGCAACTCCCCGAGGTCGTCGACCTGATCAGCTACGAACGAGTCGTCATGAACGCCGGCACGACGTGGGACTACGTGCCCTGGCATTACAACCCGCAGTACGCCAAAGACCACGGGCATCCAACGATTTTCGT
>JAJKIB010000245.1 GCA_021154745.1 Mycobacterium sp. | reverse complement strand
GATCTCGCCCGGGAACGTGGTGAAGCCGAACGGAATCGCCGGCGGCGGCAGGGGCTTGAGGCCCGCGGCCGGGGCGTCCGCGCCGTAGGCCTCCCAGTACGACCGGGCCGCGGAGGCGCCGGTGCCGGTCAACCAGTATGCCGTGATGTTGTCCAGGACATTGTCCCGGGTCAGGTTGCCTGATGGCTCGCCATCTACAAAGGCGCGGGCGATCTTGTAGTAGGCGTCCGTGTCATGGTCGATCATCCAGGCTGCCAGTGCCACGGGGGAGTCGAGCAGGGCATAGCCGATCGTCTGCGGACGAGTGGCCATCTCCACGAAGTAGCCGTTTCCGGACTGCTGGAAGGTGGCGATCTGTGCGGCCGCGGCGCGTTCCTCATCGGTGTCCGTCGGCATGGGGCCGCCGAGCGCCGGGACGAGCAGGTTCGTGTGTATGCCGATCAGCCCCTCGGGTGCTTGGCGGCTCATCGTGTCGGTGACGCCGGCGCCCACGTCGCCACCCTGGGCCACGTAGCGGTTGTAGCCGAGACGGCGCATGAGCTTGGCCCAGGCCCGTGCGGTGCGGGCCAGGTCCCAGCCGACATCGGCCGGCTCCGCCGAAAAGCCGTAACCGGGTAGTGACGGTAGTACGAGGTGGAAAGCATCCTCGGCGCTGCCGCCGTGTGCGGTCGGGTCCGTCAGCGGGCCGACGGAGTCGATCATCTCCATCACGGAGCCGGGCCAGCCGTGGGTCATGATCAGCGGGAGCGCGTCCTCGTGCGACGACTTGACGTGGATGAAGTGGATGTCCACTCCGTCGATCTCGGTCGTGAACTGGGGCAAGGCGTTGAGCTTCGCCTCGGCCTTGCGCCAGTCGTAGTCGGTCTCCCAGTGGTGTGCGAGCGCTTTAATCGTCGCCAACTGCACGCCCTGCGACCGGTCCGCGACCAGCTCCTCGGTCGGCAGACGCGTCGCGGCGATCCGGCGGCGCAGCTCGGCCAGGTCCTCTTCTGGCGTGTCGACGTGGAAGGGGCTGATGACGGTGGCGGTCTCGGCGGTGGTGCTCATTACAACCTCCGTGGTTGGCAGGTACGGTCCCGAATGACTCCTCTACGGTTCGGAGACCTGGCCGCGAGTGGCTATGCCTACGTCAGGGAGCAGGCTGGTGGTGGTCATAAGGACCTCCCCGTTAGAAGACTTTAGCCCGCGAACTCCTTGGTTATGGGGCACGTCCGCGGTCGCAGGAACCGCGACCGTACCGTCCGGTTGGCGGGCTTTTCTCATCCCCTCAGGGTGATCCGCACCTCGCCATTGTTCGGTCAACGGTTGTTTTGGGCGCTTCTCGTCGCGGTATCAGCGTCTCCGACAGGCACCTGGGCCCGCGCAGCACCGAGCAGGAGCCCGAAGGGTAAGCACGGCGATGCAAGACCGAGCACAGAGCCCAAGAGGGAGATGCCTTCTCGAGAACCTCGACGTGGTCGGGCGGAGCATGAAACCGAGCGGAAAGGGCACCAGAGAGACCTTGCGTGTCCGTGCGGCAGTGGGCCTGGCACTGGCGATGGCGACATTTGTGGTCGGCTGCGGATCGTCGACTGGGGAAGTCCGAGCACGGCTCGCGCGGGGGAAGCTGCACTACCTCAGCACCTGCTCCCGTTGCCACCAACCCGACGGCCAGGGCTTCGCGCAGGTCTATCCAAATCTCGACGGCAACCCGATCGTCCAGGGCGAGGATCCCAGCGCGGTGATCGAGATCGTCCTGCACGGCCGCGCCGACATGCCGTCGTTCGCCTCGCATCCACCGGACGAGCTCGCTGAGATCATCACCTACATCCGCCACGCCTGGGGCAACGGCGCGTCGGCGGTAAGCCCGAGTCAGGTCAAATGACCGAGCAGCCTGGCCCGAGCCGCTTGCCCGACGCGCCCTGGCTGCTGGCCGGCGCGGCGGTCGTGGTCATTACGACGCTGATCATCATCGCGTTCGTGGGGTCGAACGATCAGCGTTTCGCGCGAGAGCGTGTCGCGGATCCGACCCGGCCGGTAGCAGTCCTCGCTCATAGAAAAGCAGTTGCGGCGCCGCGTCCCTCCGATCGTGTTCCGCCAGAAGTCGTTGCAGCGCGCGGAGAATGGCCACTTCCGAATCACGACTACGGCAATACCCGCGCGACGACGAGCGCGAAGATCGATTCGTCGAACGTTTCGCGTCTAGGCGTCGCCTGGACACGTGGTCTTCGCGGCGCCGGCCTCTGGGGGTCAGCCGCGAGCGGACCGCTGATCGCCTCCGGTGTCGTCTATTTCCAGGATCTGACTTCGGACGTCTTCGCGTTCGACCTTCGCACGGGTGCTCGCCGCTGGGTGAGCTCACTGGACCAGGCCGCGTTTGGCCCGAACGGGCCGGCCCTGGGTTACGGCAAGATCTACGCGCAGGACGGGAACAACCACGTCGCCGCGCTCGACCTGAATACCGGGCGCGTGTCCTGGCGTGCCGCTCTCGCCGGTCCGACCGGTCAACAGCAGCCGACCGTCTTCGACGGGATGGTCTATACCGGCATCGCCGCGGCTCGCAGAGTGCGCGGCAGCTCGAAGGAAGTGAAGACACGGCTGGTGGCTCCGGGCTCCAGTGGCTTCGCCTATGGAATCGAGGCGAAGAACGGGGGGGTGGTGTGGGAGTTCCAGACGGTCACCAAGGGTTTCTGGGGCGATCCAAAGCTGAACGGCGGCGCCGGTATCTGGATGACTCCGGCGATCGATACGGCGACGGGCACCACATTCTGGTCGACCGGCAACCCGGTTCCTGCGCCCGGGACGCAAGAGTTTCCAAATGCAGTCACGCGACCCGGCTCGAACCTCTACTCGAACACGCTTCTCGCGCTGGACGGCCGAAGCGGTGCAATTCGCTGGTACAACCAGGTTCTTCCGCACGACCTCTTCCACCATGACTTCCAGGACCCGCCTGTGCTGGTCGAAGGCGGTGGCAAGAAGCTCGTAATCGGCTCGGGAAAGATGGGCGTGCTCTACGGGATCGACCGGGAGAGCGGCGAACTGCTCTGGAAAACGCCGCTCGGAAAACATCTCAACGACGATCTCCAGAAGTTGCCGCTCGGCAAGGTCGTGACGGTGTATCCGGGATTTTGGGGTGGCGTCGAGACGCCTGTCGCTGTTGCCGACAGGACGGTCTACGCGCTGACGAATAACCTGCCGACGCCGTACACGGCCACGGCTTGGGGAGCGAAGGACGGCACCGAAGCGGTCCACAACCTCGAAGGCCGTACGAGCTACGCGCAGGGCACCTCAGAACTGGTCGCCGTCGACGCGATCGACGGTCGCGTCAAGTGGTCGCATGAGTTCCCTCAGGTCGGTTTCGGCGCCGCCACAGTGGTGAACGACCTCGTGTTCACAGCGACCTATGACGGGGTGATCTACGCACTCGCGCGTAACGACGGTCACGTCGTTTGGAAGTACCAGGCACCGGGCGGAATCGTTGCGTGGCCCGCTGTCGCCGGCGACATGATCGTGTGGCCGGTTGGTCTCGGCCGCCAACCGGTGCTGGTTGCGTTTCGCCTCGGTGCCAAGGTTCCGACCGTGCTGCCGCGCGCTCGCCCCGCGGCCAAGGGGAGCGGATGAAGCGCCTGCTCAGCGCCCAAGCAATTCTGAGTGCCTTTGTCCTCGCGGGATGCCGCGAGCCGGTGCAGCACGAGTCTCATCCGTCTGCACTGAAGCCGCACGGGTCGGGAGCTCACGTGATCGCACGCGAGATGTGGGTGCAGTTCGGTGTCGCAGCATTCACCTTCTCCCTCGTCATCGGACTGCTCATCTGGATCCTCGTCGTCCGCTCGCGTCGCGATGCGACGGCGGAGGAAGTGCGCGATGAACGTCGTCCTCAGCGCTGGTTGGTGCTCGGCGGCATTGTCTTCCCGGTCCTCACCTTGACGGTGCTCTTCGGCTGGTCCGTGCATGACCTTGTTGCCCTCAACGACCCGCCGGACAAGGGAAGCGTTGTGGTCGAGGTCGTCGGTCACCGGTGGTGGTGGGATGTCGAGTATCCAAACGAAGGAATTGCGACGGCGAATCACATCGTCCTCCCCGTCGGTGAATCTGTGCGGTTCCGGATCCGTTCGGCCGACGTGATCCACAGCTTCTGGGTGCCCGCCCTGGGGCGCAAGCTCGATGGGTTCCCGAACGAATGGACGACGATGTGGCTGCACGTCGGCGATCCGGGACGCTACCGCGGCCTCTGTGCAGAGTTCTGTGGCCTCCAGCACGCGCACATGGACCTGATCGTCGACGCTGTCACGCCTGCGAAGTTCGCGACCTGGTTGGCGCTTGCGAAAGAGAAGGCGCGCAAACCGACTACGGAGTCCCAGCGCCGAGGTCTCCAGATCTTCGAGTCCCAGACCTGCGCCTACTGCCACACGATCCGAGGAACACGAGCCGCCGGGTGGGCCGGCCCCGATTTGACGCATCTCGCGTCACGCCCCGCTCTTGCCGGGGCGACCTTGCCGAACACGCGGGGCAACCTCGGCGGCTGGATCTCCGACCCCCAGCATGTGAAGCCGGGCGCTTTGATGCCGCCGGCGCAGTTGACGGGCTCGCAGCTGCAGGCGCTCCTCGACTACCTCACCTCTCTGAAGTAGATGGCCACCTCTGCGCAGACCGAGCGTCTACACCAGACCTGGAGCAGGCCTCGAACCTTTCTCGGCTGGCTGACCGACGTCGGCCATCGGTCGATCGGCCTTCGCTACGTCCTCACTGCCGGAACGTTCTTCCTGCTCGCCGGTGTCAGCGCGCTCGTGCTGCGAGTGCAGTTGGCCGTCCCGGAAAACACCGTGCTGAGCCCGGGCACCTATGACCAGGTGTTCACGATGCATGGGCTGACGATGATGTTCCTGTTCGCGGTGCCCGTGATGCAGGGCATCGCCGGTTATCTGGTTCCGCTCATGATCGGGGCCCGCGATCTGGCGTTCCCCCGGTTGAACGCCTTTGGCTACTGGTGCTATCTCATCGGGGGTACCGCGATCTGGCTCGGGTTCGTTCTCAACAAGGCGCCCGATGCCGGCTGGTTCAACTATCCGCCGCTGAGTCTCGCGACGTTCTCGCCGGGCGCGAACATCGATCTGTATGCCGCAGGCATACCGCTCGTGGAATTGTCGGCGGTGGTCGGCTCGGTGGAACTGCTCGTGACGATCCTCGGCGACCGAGCGCCCGGCATGAGCATCAATCGTATGCCGATCTTCGTTTGGTCGGTACTCGTCATGACGGCGACGATCATCTTTTCGTTCCCGCCCCTGATCGTCGCCGGGCTGCTGCTCGAGCTCGACCGCACGATCGGCACGCACTTCTTCACGCCGGGTGAAGGTGGCGACCCGTTGCTGTGGCAACACCTCTTCTGGTTCTTCGGGCACCCAGAGGTGTACGTGATGCTGTTACCGGGCCTTGGAATCATCAGCACGATCGTGTCGACCTTCTCGCGGCGCCGCACCGTCGGCTACCTCCTCGTCACCCTCTCCTTCGCGCTGATCGGCGCCATCAGCCTCGGCGTCTGGGTTCATCACATGTTCGCCACCGTGCGGTCGCCGCTCGCCATGAGCCTCTTCTCGGCAGCAACGCTGACGATCGTCGTTCCGAGCGGCATCCAGGTGTTCTCAGTGCTGGCGACCCTTCGACACGGTCGGATCAGGCTGGCGGTGCCCTTGTTGTTCGCTGTCGGGTTCGTCTTCATCTTCGTGATCGGCGGCTTGACCGGGGTCGAGGTCGCGTCGATCCCATTCGACTGGCAGGTGCACGACAGCTATTTCGTCGTCGCCCATTTCCACTACACGCTTCTCGGAGGCGTCGTCATGCCGTTGCTTGGCGGGCTCTACTACTGGTTCCCAAAAGTGACCGGGCGACTGCTCAACGACCGACTCGGAATCATTTCGTTCGCTCTCATTTTCGTCGGGATCAACGTCACGTTCTTCCCTCTGCACATCGCCGGGCTGAACGGGATGCCACGGCGGGTCTATACGTACCCCGCCGGGCTCGGCTGGGATGGGCCACAGGCCATCGCGACGATCGGCGCGTTCGTGCTTGCGTTAGGCGTACTCGTGTACCTCGCCAATCTCGTCTGGGGACTGCGTGCCGGAAGGCCTGCAGGCGCGAATCCCTGGGCTGCCGCGACTCTCGAATGGCTGCCCGACTCACCCCCGCCTGAATATGGCTTCGCCAGGACGCCGGTCGTGCGCGACGCTTATCCACTCTGGGATGAGGACGGCGAACTGTCATCGCAGGCGCTGCTGGCCGACGATCGCCGCGAGACGCTCGGTACGGACACGCTTGACGCCCAGCCGCTGCAGCGTGCGGTCGAGCCCGGCCCGACGATCGTTCCGTTGGTCACGGCCTTATCGCTCGCAGTCGCGCTCCTCGGTCTGATC
>JAJKIB010000244.1 GCA_021154745.1 Mycobacterium sp. | reverse complement strand
TTCAAAAATTGCTCGTACGTCTCGTCATTGGCCCGATCACCCCCGGACCTGGCGGCGTTGAGCATGACGCGCACGTCGACACCGGCTTTCTTCCGGTCAATGGCGGCCGCGATCAAACTCGGTTCGGTGAACGTGAATTGCTTTATCAAAAGCGAACTTTGGGCCGAATTGATGAATTCGCGGACCGGTTCAAGGCCGTCATCAGGCTCGACAATCAGACGCGGAGACAACGGGAGCATAATTTCACAGATGCTAGCACCGGGAGAATGGCGTCGCTTTGCTATTGCACGAACGTTCAGCCGCCCGTGACACGGTGGTGATGAGAACGCCGCCGCGGTGATACCGACGTAGCTCCCGTGCCTGTCACATCCGCGGCACCACTTCAGGCAAGATTGCGTGCATGGAGAGTGGAGCGGCTTCGCCCCGGGTGCTCGTAGTCGACGACGACCCCGACGTGCTCGCGTCGCTCGAGCGTGGCCTGCGGCTATCCGGATTCGACGTCGCGACCGCGGTCGACGGCGCCGAGGCGCTGCGTAGCGCCACCGAGACCCGGCCCGACGCGATCGTGCTGGACATCAACATGCCGGTGCTCGACGGCGTCAGCGTGGTGACTGCGCTGCGGGCAATGGACAACGACGTGCCAGTCTGCGTGCTGTCGGCACGGAGCTCCGTCGACGACAGGGTCGCCGGGCTGGAGGCGGGCGCCGACGACTATCTCATCAAGCCGTGCGTGCTGGCCGAGCTTGTCGCGCGGGTCAAGGCGCTGCTGCGCCGGCGGGGTGCGACGGCGACGTTTTCGTCGGAAACCATCAACGTCGGTCCGCTGGAGGTCGACATCCCTGGCAGGCGTGCCCGCGTCAACGGCGCGGACGTCGACCTGACCAAGCGGGAGTTCGACCTGCTCGCGGTGCTCGCCGAGCACAAGACCGCGGTGCTCTCCCGCGCTCAGCTACTCGAGCTGGTGTGGGGCTACGACTTCGCGGCCGATACGAACGTCGTCGACGTATTCATCGGCTACCTGCGCCGGAAGCTCGAGGCCGGCGGTGCGCCCCGGCTGCTGCACACCGTTCGCGGCGTGGGGTTTGTGCTCAGGACGCAGTAGTCCGATGAACCTGCTGTCGCGGATCTTCCGCCGCACACCCTCGCTGCGGGCCCGGGTGGTGGTCGCGACGGCCATCGGCGCGGCGATTCCCGTGCTCATCGTCGGCACCGTCGTCTGGGTCGGCATCACCAACGACCGCAAGGAACGGCTGGATCGGCGGCTGGACGAGGCGGCGGGCTTCGCGATCCCGTTTCTGCCTCGCGGGCTCGACGAGATCCCGAAGTCGCCCAACGACCAGGACGCCGTCATCACGGTGCGGAAGAACGGACAGGTCACGTCGAACTCGGACGTCGTGCTGCCCGAGCTGCCGGCCGGCTACGAAGACACCTATGTCAACGGCGTGCGCTATCGCGTACGGACGGTGGAGATCCGGGCGCCGGAGCCGATGGCGGTCGCCGTCGGAGACACCTACGACGCCACCATCGCCGACACCAACAATCTCCATCGCCGGGTGATCATCATCTGTTTGTTCGCCATCATTGCCTCGACTGTTTTCGGCTGGGTGCTGGCCGCATTCGCGGTGCGGCCGTTCAAACAGTTGGCACGACAGACCAGTCAAATCGATGCGAGTGACGAACCACCCGATATCGAGGTGCGCGGCGCCACCGAGGCCGTCGAGATCGCGGACGCCGTCAAGGGCATGCTCGAGCGCATCTGGGAAGAGCAGGACCGCACCAAGGCCGCGCTCGCATCGGCCCGCGACTTCTCCGCGGTGTCCGCCCACGAACTGCGCACGCCGCTGACCGCGATGCGCACCAACCTCGAGGTGCTCTCCACCCTGGATCTGCCGGAGGAGCAGCGCAAAGAGGTGGTCAACGACGTCATCCGCACCCAGTCGCGCATCGAGGCCACGCTCGGTGCGCTGGAACGGTTGGCCCAGGGCGAGCTGTCGACGTCCGAGGACCATGTGCCGGTCGACATCACCGAACTGCTCGACCGCGCCGCGCATGACGCGATGCGGGTGTACCCCGATCTGGAAGTCTCGCTGGTGCCGGCGCCGACCGTGATCATCATCGGGCTGCCCGCGGGGCTTCGACTGGCTGTCGACAACGCGATCGCCAACGCGGTCAAACACGGTGGGGCGACTCGTGTGCAGTTGTCGGCGGTCAGCTCGCGCGCCGGGGTGGAAATCGCAATCGACGACGACGGCGTCGGCATCCCCGAAGAAGAGCGCAAGGTGGTGTTCGACCGGTTTTCTCGCGGGTCCACGGCGTCGCACTCCGGCTCCGGACTGGGCTTGGCGCTCGTCGCGCAACAGGCCGAATTGCACGGCGGCACAGCGTCTTTGGAGGACAGCCCACTCGGCGGCGTGCGCCTGCTGCTGCGGCTTCCAGGGCCGCGCTAGCGGGTGTCCAGCAGGTCGATGACAAAAATCAAAGTCTTGCCGGAGAGCCGGTGCCCGCCGCCGGCCGGGCCGTAGGCCTGTTCGGGCGGGATGACCAACTGACGACGGCCGCCGACCTTCATGCCCGGGATGCCATCCTGCCAGCCCTGGATCAGTCCGCGCAGCGGGAACTCGATGGATTCGCCGCGGTTCCACGAGCTGTCGAATTCCTCGCCCGTGTCGTACTCGACGCCGAGGTAGTGCACCTCGACGGTGCCGCCGGGCACAGCCTCCGCACCGTCGCCGACGGTTAGGTCCTTGATGACCAGGCTGGTCGGCGCGGGCCCGTCGGGAAATTCGATCTCTGGCTTGGTAGTCACCGCACTCACGGTAGTCGGGCAGACTGGAGCCGTGGCTAAGGACCAAGACATTCTCGATCAGGTCAACAACCTGGTCGCCGAGGAACAAGAGCTGCGCGCCAAGCTGCAGAACCGCGAGATCGACGAATCCGAAGAACACCAGCGGCTGCGCGCCGTGGAAGTGGCACTCGATCAGTGCTGGGATCTGCTGCGGCAGCGCAGGGCACTGCGCGAAACCGGTGGGGATCCCCGAGAGGCGCGGGTGCGCCCGCCCGGCGAGGTCGAGGGCTACCTTGGCTAGTTTGGCTGGCTGACCTAATGACTGGGCCTGACGTCGTCATCATCGGCGGCGGGCACAACGGCCTGGTGGCCGCTGCCTACCTGGCCCGCGCCGGTCGCCGGGTGCAGGTACTCGAGCGGCTCGATCACGTCGGAGGTGCTGCGGTGTCCGCGCATGCCTTCGACGGCATCGACGCGCGGCTGTCGCGCTACTCGTACTTGGTCAGCCTGTTGCCGCGGCGCATCGTCGACGAGCTCGGTGCGCGGGTGCGGCTGGTGCGCCGCCGCTACTCGTCCTACACGCCCGATCCGGCGACGGCGGGTCGCACGGGGCTGCTGATCGGGCCGCGGTCGACGTTCGGGGCTGTTGGCGCCGCCGATGACGAGGCCGGTTTTGGCGAGTTCTACCGTCGCTGCCGTGTCGTCACCTCGCAGCTGTGGCCGACGTTGATTCAGCCGCTGTGTACTCGCGACGAGGCGCGCAAGCATGTGGGCGACGATGCGGCGTGGCGGTTCATGGTCGACGAGCCCATTGCGCATGCGATCACGGACGCTGTCTCGAACGACCTGGTTCGCGGTGTGATGGCGACCGATGCGTTGATCGGCACATTCGCCCGCGCCGACGATCCGACGCTGACGCAGAACGTGTGCTTTCTGTATCACCTGCTGGGGGGTGGCACCGGCGACTGGGACGTCCCGGTCGGCGGCATGGGCGCGGTCAGCGGCGCACTGGCCGCGGTGGCGGCCGGGCACGGAGCCGAAATCCTCACTGGTGCAGAGGTTTACGCTATCGACCCGGACGGTGAGGTGCGGTACCGCCGCGACGGCCGGGAGCATCGGGTGCACGCCGATTCCGTGTTGGCCAATGTGACACCGGCTGTGCTGGCGAGGCTGTTGGGTGAGCCGGAGCCGACACTGGTCCCGGGCGCGCAGGTGAAGGTCAACTTGATGCTGCGGCGGTTACCGCGGCTGCGCGACGACAGCGTCACACCAGAGCAGGCGTTCGGCGGCACGTTCCACATCAACGAGACGTTCAGTCAGCTCGACACTGCATACACCCGGGCGGAGCACGGGGTGGTGCCGGATCCGCTGCCGTGCGAGATCTACTGCCATTCGCTGACCGACCCGAGCATCTTGTCGGATCGGCTGCGCGAATCGGGTGCACAGACGTTGACGGTGTTCGGCCTTCACACCCCGCACAGCTTGATCGCGGACGGGGATCGCGATCGCATGCGGGACGCGTTGACCTCTGCGGTGCTGAACTCGCTGAATTCCGTTCTTGCCGAACCGATTCAAGACGTGTTGATGGAAGATTCGGCGGGGCGGTTGTGCATCGAGGCGAAGACGACGGTCGACTTGGAGCAGATGCTGGGGATGACGGGGGGCAACATTTTCCATGGCGCTTTGTCGTGGCCGTTTGCGGAGGATGACGAGCCGTTGGACACGCCTGCGCGGCGTTGGGGAGTGGCGACGGCCCATGACCGAATCATGTTGTGCGGCTCGGGCTGTCGCCGCGGTGGCGCGGTGTCGGGCATCGGCGGCCACAACGCCGCAATGGCAGTGCTGGAAAACTAGCGGACGGCCTTGTGCCCGGCTCTGAGCGACAACCGGCTGACCTGCGGTGGAAGGGCTGTGTTGTCGATGACCAAAGCACTGCCGCTATGCCGTTGACCTGGGTAAACACAGTTGTCGCGTAGAGGCGGGCAATCCGGCGTTGTCTAGGGCATCGCCGCGGCCCACGCCATCTGCCCCTCGAATCCGAGATCGTTGGCCATCGCGCGGTAGCGGTCTCGGAAGTCGCGGTAAGGCGGCTCATCGCCATTCGCTTTGGCGAGCAACGCGCGCAGGCGCAACAGCGTCGCATCACGAACCACCAAATCGTCGATAGGCGCGGCAGCAAGCCTCGCGATCGCGGTCTCGGCCTCCCGCACGTCACCCTCGGTGCCGCGGTCCAGGAGCACAACGACCAGCACCCGGGTTGCCCAAATGCAAAACGCCAGCTGGCCGTTCTCGAAGATCGCGTCGACCGCTTCGCGCATCCCCCGTAGCGCCGCTTCGATGTCTCCGCTCAGTGCTAGTTCGCGACCGGTGAGGAGATCGATGATCGGAAGCTCGGTTCTCCAGAACTGATTGCGAGCGCACATTTCTCGGATCTCGGCGAGCAACTGCTGCCCACGCTCGATGTCAGCGCGAGATTCCAGGAGCGCAGCACCCAGCATGTACTTCGTAAGCCCGAGGCCGTTGTGGTCGCCGAAATCAATGGCTACCTCCAGCGCTTCCTCCATCTCGCCGACCGCGACGTCATTGATCACGAGCAGCCCGTGCTGCATGACGGCTCCGTACTTGTAGGCGACAGAAACGGCAAAACTAAGCGGATCGTATTGCCGGGCCATCGCGAGGCCGTCGTTGAAATCCGCCCGCCAATCGGGAAGACCGAGCACAGCTCGCGCGACACCGCGAAACACCAACACCACCGACAACGGTGACATGACAAAGAAGTCGGCTTTGGTGGGATTACCGCCGGCGATATCAATGGAGGCCTGCGACCACCGGAGGATGTCGGCGAACTGGCCGGTCTCTTGTTTGATGGCCATCGTCCCCCAGGACAATCCGAGGATGAAATCCGGATCTCCGATCGACTCCAGCAACGACTCGTGCTCGCTGGCCAGCCGCGCTGCCTCGCGCACGCGGGCCTGCGCCATGAGTTCCGTCATCTGACCGAACATCGCCATGGCTAGCGACCGCTTGTCATCAGCTGCGGCGCACAGTTCACGTAGCTCCTCGAATCCCGAATCGACCAAGCTGGCCGCCGATCGATATGTGGTTGCACACAGAAGCATTCGAGGAGCGATTTGCATCGCCAGGCGATCTGGGTCGTCGGTGGACAGGGCGTCGGCGACATCGCGCGCGCGTGCCCAACTCATCCGTGCGGCGGTGATGTCACGAACCCTTGACCATTCCCCCGCCCGCATGTGCCATGCGTAGGCGGCGCGCGGGTCGCCCGCCGCCTCGAGGTGCTCAGCTATCAGCGCTGCGTTTTGGTCATCCTGTTCGATGGTCTCGGCAAGCCGCCGATGCAGCTGAGTGCGGTCCGATTTGAGCTGCGACTCGTACGCTACGGCGCGGATCAGGGCATGCCGGAAGGCGTATTGAGGCCGTGGGCCGAACGTGGTCTGATCGATCAGCTCCGCTAGGACGAGGTCGCCCAGCACCGGTTCGATCTCCAATGCGCCCAGCGTTTCGGGGCTGAACTGAGATCCGATCACCGCCGCAGCGTTCAACGTGCGCTTCGCGGCGGGATCGAGGCGATCGATGCGTGCGGCGATCACCGCCTGCAATGTGCTTGGCACGCTGACGTCGTTCGCCGGTTCGATGCACAGATAACATCCGCGGCCACCGATCAGCACATCCCGCTCGGTCAGGTCCCGGACGATCTCTTCTGCGAAGAAGGGATTGCCCGCGGCGCGCTCGGCGACAAGGTCGGCGAGACCGGTCACCGACCCGTCGTCGCCGAGCAGTTCAGTACTGAGCTGGCTCATCTGGGAGTCGTCAAGCGGCTCAAGAGCTATCGTCTGCGATCGCGGCGCATGGGCAAGTGCCCCACCGTATTCCGGACGGTACGTGATGATGACGAGCGACCGCGTCCGGGGTATGACGGCAAGGAAGTCCGCAAGCATCGATTCGCTGATCCCGTCGATCCAGTGCGCATCCTCGACGACGTAGACCGTCGGCGTTCTCCTGGCCAGTGCCGCCGCGTTCACCATTGCGGCCAGTCGACGCCGACGGGCGTCGGGATCGATCTGCGGCAACGTGGCCGCGGGATCGCCGATGCCCAGGAGATCCTCCAGAATCAGCAGATCTTCGTCGTCCGCCCCCGTAAACCTCGCCCGGACCTGCGTCCGGGCCACAGCGCCGTCCAAACCGTTCGAACCGGTGATGGCCCGCACCAGGCCGGCCGCGGCATGGAACGGGACGTCGGTGGTGTGAGACTCACAGTAGGTCGTGAACATCTCGAAGCCCGTATCTGTTGCAAGTGAGGCGATTTCGCGAACGATACGGCTCTTGCCGATTCCTGGCGGGCCGACCACGCCGACCACACGCCCATTGCCGTTGACTGCGCGGTCGAGAAGTCCGTGCAGCGCGCCCATCTCCCACTGACGGCCAACAAAGCTTGTCTCCACTCGGTTCGGCCCGCGCCCTGTGGTGATCGCCAGTAGACGGCGCGCGGGCACAGGAGCACCGGCGCCCTTGATGCTCACCAACTCCGGTTCGCCCAAGATGGTCGCGTTTTCGACCAGCCGCGCAGTCGACCCGCTGATCATCACCCCGCCCGGCGCTGCTACCGATTCCATTCGCTGCGCCATGCCGACCTGTTCGCCGACAGCGGTGTAACCCCAAGGACCCGAGCCGATCTCGCCGGCGATCACTTCACCCGAGTTCAGTCCGATTCGCAGCTCCAGCTGGATTGCGTCACTCGTCTCAAGTGTGGTCGCGAGCTGCTTGAGGTCCTTGTGGATGTCCAGTGCCGCTCGGCAGGCGCGAACGGCATGGTCCTCGAGCGCGATCGGCGCGCCGAACACCGCCATGATCCCATCACCGGTGAACTTGTCGACTGTGCCGCCATATCGCTGGACGACCTTCGATGAGCGATTGAACAGATCGGTCATGAGCTCCCGGAGTCGCTCGGCTCCGACGGCCGCCGCGATGTCCATCGAGTGGACGACGTCAGCGAACAACACTGTCACTTGCTTGTACTCGGCGTGAGTATCCACGGCGACGACAGGCGAACCACACGCGTCACAGAACCGGGCGCCGTCCCGGGGTTCGGCGCCGCATGTGCGGCACGGTATCGCCACAACTCAATCCTCATGCCGAGACAGAAGCCAGGGCTGTGGAATCGGCGGATTAACGACCGGGAATTCTATTTCGGCGCGACCTTGTCGATGATCGCCTTCAGCTCTTTGAGCTCGACTTCGTCCAGTGAGGCCAGGACATTGGGCGCGGGATCGTCGACCGCGTCGATCTTGTGGATCATCTCGCGGCCGGCGTCGGTCAACGAGACGACCTTGCACCGCCGATTGGTCGGATCGGTTTCACGCACCACCAGCCCGCGGTCTTCCAGGTCGTTGACGGCGACCGTCGCCGCAGGCGCATCGATGGTCGCTGCCTGCGCCACCTGCTTCACGGACATGGGCTGCCGGCTCAGCCGCGTGAGGATCCGTATTCTGCTGAACGGCAGGCCCGTCTGTTCGATGACGGCCCGCTTCCACCGGTCGCGGTTGTCGTGCACCAGCGACGCCATGGTGCGCCAGACTTCGTCGGCCAGATCACTGCGTGACATCGGCGCCCTCCCGTCGCACATGGGGACCGGCGATCAACGGCGCGAGCCGTTCGGCCGAGCGCAGTGCGTGTGCCGAGGTCGAGTAGACGCCAAGGGCGATGATCACCAGGCCGAGTCCGGCGCACACCAGCCACAGCGGCCTGGCCGCGACCGCGAAGTCCGCGCCGGCCGTCGCGATCGCGGCCCCCGCAACCGAACCGCACAGCGCCACACCGACACTCACACCCACCTGTCGGCTGGTCGAGGCCACTGCCGAAGCGGCACCGGCCCGGTCGGTCGGCATGCCGCTCACCGCCGCATTGGTGACTGGTGCGTTCACCATCGAGAAGCCGACGCCGAACACCGCGAAGATCACGAGCAGCTGCCAAACCGCGGTCGTCGCGGTCAGCCGGGTGAGCATCACCGTAGCGGCTGTGATCAGGGTGCCGGCGACCAGCAGCGACGGCCGACTGCCGAAGCGGCCGACCAGTCGCCCCGACAGCGGCGAAAAGATCAGCGCGCCAACGGCAACGGGCAGAAATATCAGGCCTGTGTGCATCGCAGAGAAGCCCCGCTCGTCCTGCAGGTACAGCGACATCAGGAACAGGAACGCACCCCAGGCGGCGAACGCGCACACCGCGATCATCGTCGCGGACGCGAACGGGATGCTGCGGAAGAAACGAAGATCGATGAACGGATCGCGGCGGCGCGACTCATAGCGCAGGAACCAGACGAAGGCCAGCAGCGCGACGACGCCTACGGCGATGATGCGGGCGTCGGCCCAGCCTCGAACCGGTCCTTCGATGAGCACGTAGACGCTGCCGAACAGGAAAGTCATGCCCAGGCCCTGGCCCACCGGGTCGACGTCGCGCATCGTGATGGAGCGGGATTCGGGAACGAAGATCGCGGTCAGCAGGATCGCGGCCAGGCAGATCGGCAGGTTGATCCAGAACACGGCGCGCCAGTCGACCACCTGGATCAGCGCCCCACCGACGATCGGACCGAGCGCCATCGAGATTCCGACCACGCCGCCCCAGACACCGATCGCACGCGCGCGCTCCACCCGCCCGGTGAACACCTGCGTGATGATCGACATCGCGACGGGGTTCAGCATCGACCCGCCGACGGCCTGCACCATCCGCGCGACGATCAGGACCTCGATGTTGGGCGAAAGGCTGCACAGCAGAGAGCCGATCGCGAAAACCGTCAGTCCGATCTGGAAGGTGCGCCTGCGGCCGAACCGGTCTGCGGTGGCGCCGGAGAGCAGCAGCAGCGACGCCAGCACCAGCGTGTAGATGTCGATGACCCACTGCAACTGAGACGCCGACGCATGCAGTTCGGCCCGGATGTTCGGAATGGCGACGTTGACGATCGTCGCGTCCATCGACACGATCAGCAGACTCAGGCAGCAGGACACCAGGATGATGCCCTTGCGCCGAGCGCTCAGGGATCGGACGACAGTTTCATTCACACAACTATTGTGAAACTACAACTGTCTTCAAGGCAAGCCGAAATGCCGTGACGCTCGTCGCAGGGAACGCTAGCGGCCGTCGAGAGCCTTGTAGTCCCGTTCGGTGTAGCCGGTGTAGACCTGGCGCGGACGGCCGATCTTGCCGCCGCCCTCGTCGTGCATCTCACGCCAGTGCGCGATCCAGCCCGGCAGCCGGCCCAGCGCGAACAGCACGGTGAACATCCGCGTCGGGAAGCCCATCGCGCGATAGATCACGCCGGTATAGAAGTCGACATTCGGATACAGCTTGCGCTCGATGAAGAAGTCGTCGGTCAGCGCGACCTCTTCGAGCGACTTGGCGATATCGAGCAGCTCGTCGTCGCCGCCGAGCTTGCCGAGGATCTTGTCGGCCTGCTCCTTGACGATGCGCGCCCGCGGATCGTAATTCTTGTAGACGCGGTGGCCGAAGCCCATCAGCTTGACGCCGTCTTCGCGGTTCTTCACCTTCTTGACGAAGTCGTGAGTATCGCCGTCGGCCTGCCGGATCTTTTCGAGCATCTCCAGCACGGCCTGGTTGGCGCCGCCGTGCAACGGACCCCACAGGGCATTGATGCCGCCCGAGATCGAGGTGAACAGGTTGGCCTGCGACGAACCGACCAGCCGCACCGTCGACGTCGAGCAGTTCTGCTCATGGTCGGCATGCAGGATCAGCAGCAGGTCCAGCGCCCGCACGACCTCGGGATCGACCTCGTAGGGTTCGGCCGGGAAACCGAACGTCATTCGCAGGAAGTTCTCCACCAGCGTCAGCGAGTTGTCCGGATAGAGGAACGGCTGACCCACCGACTTCTTATACGCATACGCCGCGATCGTGGGCAGCTTGGCCAGCAGCCGGATCGTGGAGAGCTCGACCTGGGCGTCGTCGAAGGGGTCCAGCGAATCCTGGTAGTAGGCGCTCAGTGCGTTGACCGCGCTGGACAGCACCGGCATCGGGTGCGCGTTGCGCGGGAAGCCGTCAAAGAACCGCTTCAGGTCCTCATGCAGCAAGGTGTGACGCTGGATCTGCGTGGTGAACTTCTCCAGCTCGTCCTTCGTCGGCAGTTCGCCGTAGATCAGCAGATAGCTGACTTCGATGAACGTCGACTTCTCGGCCAGCTGCTCGATCGGGTAGCCGCGGTAGCGCAGGATCCCGGCATCCCCGTCGATGTAGGTGATGGCGCTCTTCGTCGCGGCGGTGTTGACGAAACCCTCGTCGTAGGTTGTGTAGCCGGTCTTGGAAAGCAGCGAACCCAGCGCGATGCCGTCGGCCCCCTCGGTGGCGCCGACGATGTCCAAGTCAAGCTCGCCACCGGGATATTTGAGGCTGGCGTTCTCTTCACCACTGGATGGGTTATCGGCCACGGGAATCCCTTCGTCGCTGCCGTCGATGCGGAAGTCTGCCTTACAAAAGGTAGTCCCATTGGCGCAGTCGTGCCCGCGCGGGGGCAGGCAGTTCGCTAGACAGGGTGCCCAGCGTCAGAGATTTCAGCCATGAACTCGGCGTACGTCCCTTCCAGCCGACTGACGACGTCGTCGATCCCGATCTGCCCCCAGTCGACCTCTCCGTCGGAGAGGTCGGCGAGCGCGGTCATGATGATGGATCCCCAGATTGCGGCGACCAGCTTCAACCGGCGGTCCTCGATGTCGACGCCCATCCGCTTGGCCAGCTCGATGTTGACCGCATGGGACCGGTACTCGAGCGCCGCCTGCCTCAACGTCGGCGAGGTCATGATGATCCGCACGGTGCACATCATCCGGTCGTCGGTAAGCGCTCCCGGCGGAGCGGATTTCGTGCTGTTGTACATCACGACATACGAGCGACGCAGCGCCTCGAAATGGTTGATGTCGATGGGCTGGCGCGCCAGTTCGACGGCGGCCATGTCGATCGCGTCGTCGATGAGAGCCAGCGCGATGGCGTCCTTCGTCGCGAAGTACCGGCTGAACGTGCGGGGCGAGACGTCGGCGACAGCGGCGATCTGGTCGACAGTCGTGCGCTCGAAACCCTGCCGCTCGCAGAGTTCCACGGCGGCGTTGATCAAGGTGGCGCGGGTGCGCTGTTTCTTGCGCTCACGCAGACCGAGGGCTGGCTCCCCCCTTACTTCAGCCACGAAGGGCATGCTAACCCCGCAAGCTATGATTTGACTTAGAAATCTGACAATGGACGACATTTGGCGTCGGTCATACTTTGTCGTCCTCAGCCACCCGGTAGCGGACAAACGCGGGCACAACCAACGCGGCGACCACCACGCCGACCACCACCAGGGCACCACCACCCGCGGCAGCCACCGTCGTCCCCACCGCCGCCGCGGCCGCGCCGTGTATCGCGTCGGCCAGCCGGGGACCGCCGGCGACGACGACGGTGAACACCCCCTGCAGCCGGCCGCGTAATTCGTCGGACGCCGCCTGCTGCAGGATCGTCGACCTGAAGGCGGCCGACACCATGTCCGCCGCACCACCAATCGCCAAGAACGCCAACGCAATCCAGAGCAGAGCACCGGTGTGGCCGCGCGCGAACCCGCCGGCCAGACCGAAGCCGATCATGGCCCCGCCCCACACGACGATCGCGACGACGACCGTGAGACCCTGCCGTCGAATCTTCGGCAGCCATCCCGAGAACACTCCGCCTGCAACGGCGCCTGCCGACATCGCCGCGGCCAGCAGGGCCATCGTCGTTCCGCCCGCAACCGGTCCGCCGAAACTTTCGTGCGCCATTTGCGGGAACAGCGCGCGGGGCATGCCGAGGATCATCGCGATCAGGTCGACGACGAACGACATCAGCACCACCCGGTTTCCGGCCAGATAGCGGAACCCGTCCAATACAGCCGCGAACCCGTATCCCGACGAACCCTGACCGCCATTGGTGGGTGGCATCGGCGCGAGCCGGAAGGTGGCCCAGATCGGCGCCGCGCAGGTGATCGCGTCGATCAAATAGAGCGTGGACAGGTCGACCCAGTGCAGCATCACACCGGCCATCAACGGTCCGACGATGGCGCCGAACTGCATGACGGTCATGTTGAGCGAATTTGCCGCGGGCAGCTGGTCGCCGGGCAGCATGCGCGGAATCGCCGCCGACCGCGTTGGGCTGTTGATCGCGTAGAACGCCTGCTGCACCGACAGCAGACACAGCACCACCCACACGTTGTTCAGGGACAGTGCGGCCTGCAGCCACAGCAGGACCGACGCGAAGGCGAGCCCGCATGACGCGATGATCAACAGCAGTCGCCGGTCCATCGCGTCGGCCCATGCACCGCCCAGGAGCCCGAACACGATGAGGGGAACCAGTGCAAACAGGCCGGACAGCCCGACGTACGCGGAGTTCTGTGTGAGCGCATACAGCTGCACCGGCACCGCGAAAATCGTCAGGTTGCCGCCGATGACCGTGACGATCCCGGCCAGCCATAACCGCCGGAAGTCCAGTGTTCTCAGCGGTGTCGTGTCGGCGAAGAAGCGCCGCACTACGGCTGGAGCCGCTCGATGCGGCCATCGGCTAGACGAATCCTGTTGTGCACCCGGTTCTCTCGGCCCTGCCAGAACTCCACAACCTCGGGCGCGATCAGGTACCCGCCCCAGTTCGGCGGCACCGGCACTGCGTCGAGGTCGGCGAATCGTTCGGTGACTTCGACCAACTGCTCCAGGAGCGCGGGGCGCGACGAGATCGGTTTTGACTGGTGCGACGCCCAGGCGCCCAGCTGCGAGCCGCGGGGCCGCTTGGACCAGTAGTCGGCGGTCGCCTCGGCGGACACCTTGGTCACCGGGCCGCGCACGTGCACCTGGCGGCCGAGCAGAAACCAGGGGAACGTCCCTGACGCGTACGGGTTGGCCGCCAGCTGTTCACCCTTGGCCGAGTCGTAATTGGTGAAGAACGTGATCCCGGTTTCGTCCACGCTCTTGCACAACACGGCCCGGGTCATCGGCCTTCCCCGCTCGTCCACCGTGCCGACCACCATCGCGTTCGGTTCGGCGACGCCGGCGTTCTCGGCGTCGGCTAACCACTTGCGCAGCAGCACGACCCAGCCGTCGGCGAGCCAGTCCGCATCCAGGTCAGGACTGCCGTCCTTCTCGACGGATCCGTACTCGACACGCATTCTCACCAGGTGTTCGTCGTCACGGGTTGCCACCCGACAAAACTACGCTCCGCGCGTTCGCCGACTTGTTACCGACCGGTAGACAGCGGGGCCGACGCGAATGCAAGAATCTGCCCATGACTGCAGTCCCGGAAGACTTCGTCGAAGGTCTCGAAGGCGTCGTCGCCTTCACCACCGAGATCGCCGAGCCCGATAAGGACGGCGGCGCACTGCGGTACCGCGGCGTCGACATCGAAGATCTGGTCAACCAGCACGTCACGTTCGGTGACGTGTGGGCGCTGCTGGTCGACGGCAGGTTCGGGCACAGCCTTCCGCCCGCCGAGCCGTTCCCGCTGCCGATCCACAGCGGCGACGTCCGCGTCGACGTTCAGGCCGGGCTGGCCATGCTGGCGCCCATCTGGGGCTACCCGCCGATCCTCGACATCGATGAAGCGACCGCTCGCGAGCAGCTGGCGCGGGCGTCGGTGATGGCGTTGTCCTATGTTGCGCAGTCCGCGCGGGGCATCTACCAGCCGGCGGTGCCCCAGCGCACCATCGACCAATGCTCCACCGTCACAGAACGTTTCATGACGCGATGGCAGGGTGAGCCGGAACCCAGGCACGTCGAGGCCATCGACGCCTACTGGGTGTCGGCCGCCGAGCACGGCATGAACGCCTCGACGTTCACCGCACGCGTGATCGCCTCGACGGGTGCAGACGTGGCGGCCGCGCTGTCCGGGGCAATCGGCGCGATGAGCGGGCCGCTGCACGGCGGTGCCCCTGCCCGGGTCATCCCAATGATCGAGGAGGCCGAAAAGACCGGCGATGCGCGGGCTGTCGTCACGGGCATCCTCGACCGCAAAGAAAAGCTGATGGGCTTCGGGCACCGCGTCTACCGCGCCGAGGATCCGCGGGCACGGGTGCTGCGGGCCACGGCCAAGCGGCTGGAGGCGTCACGCTATGAGGTCGCCGCTGCGCTGGAGCAGGCCGCGCTGGCCGAGCTGCGCGAGCGCCGCCCCGACCGCCCGATCGAAACCAACGTCGAGTTCTGGGCGGCGGTCATCCTCGACTTCGCACAGGTGCCGACGAAGATGATGCCGGCCATGTTCACCTGCGGCCGCACTGCCGGCTGGTGCGCGCACATTCTGGAGCAGAAGCGGGTCGGCAAGCTGGTCCGCCCGTCGGCGATCTACGTCGGCCCCAGTCCACGTAGCCCCGAATCCGTCGAGGGCTGGGACCAAGTCGCCAAGTCGTGACTGCTTCGTCTGGTCCCGTCGCGACGTTCGCCTCGGCGGCAAGGGCATTCGCGGATCTCGTGCACCGCATCCCGGCCTGGGCATGGGACGGCCCGGGGCTCGGCGAGTGGGACCTGCGCTCGTTGGTGGGACACGCGTCGCGGTCGCTCATCACGGTCAGCACCTACCTTCAGACGCCCGCCGAACGCGAAGGCATCGCCACGCCGCAGGAGTACTACGCGCGGGTGAACCCCTCGACGCTCGGTATCGACCCGGCGGGCGTCGTGGAGCGAGGCCGGCAGGCGGGCCGCGACCTTGGCGACCATCCGAGCGTCGTGGTCGACGGCCTGGTTTCTCGAGCGCTGGCGGATATCGCGGATTGCGGTGATCCGTTGATCGCTGTAATCGGCGGGGCGGGGATCCGGCTGCACACGTATTTGCCGACGCGGACGTTCGAGCTGGCCGTGCACGGGCTGGATATTGCTCGCGCCGTTGGCATTCCGCTCGAATTGCCGGCCGATGTGGTCGAGCAAGCCTTGGTGTTGGCGGCGCGCATCGCCGCGGCGGAGGGTCACGGCGAGGCGGTGCTGCTGGCGTTGACCGGCCGGGGTCCGCTGCCGGTGTCGTTTTCGGTTGTCTAGCCGCCCCGAATTGTCGGTGCCATGGTGTTGCATGGGGCGTGCCGATGAGATTCGCCTTTCAGCGTGGTCTGTACGGGGGAACCCATCGGGTCACGTCAACTATCGAGGAGATCATCATGGCCATTGAAGTGCAGCCCTCTCTGTCCCCCCACCTGTGCGTCGATGGTGCCGCCGCGGCGATCGACTTCTACGTCAAGGCATTCAATGCCGTTGAACTGGGCCGGGTTCCCGGGCCTGACGGCAAGCTCATGCACGCCGCGCTGCAGATCAACGGGTCGACGGTGTTGCTCAACGACGACTTCCCCGAATACAACGAGGGCAAGTCGTCGACGCCGACCGCGTTGGGAGGCACGCCGGTCACCATCCACCTCACGGTCACCGACGTCGAGGCGAAATTCCAGCAGGCCCTCGACGCCGGCGCCACCGTGGTGGCTCCGCTGGAAGACCAGTTCTGGGGTGACCGCTACGGCATCGTGCGCGACCCGTTCGGCCATCACTGGTCGCTGGGCCAGCCGGTGCGCGAGGTCAGCATCGAGGAGATCGCCGAGGCGACGAAACAGATGCAGTAGCGATCTCTAGAAGACCGCTTTCTGGACCTGGTCGGGTCCGCCGATGTCGCCGTCGGGCAGTTTGTTGAGCGAGTTCACGATCTCGTCGTCGGCGCCGTTGTTCTTGGCGTTCTCGATCAGGTCCTGCTTCGAGCACGGGTAGCTCGCGCCGGACAGGGCCTTCTGGACGTCGATTGGGTTTGGCATTCGGTTACTCCCTTCTGGACTACCGGCCGGGAGTAACCGCGTACCGCCGCTCCAAACCTCTTCTCCTGACGGGATTTATATAAATTCTGGGCGGCCTCATACGCCTAGACGATGTCGGGGATGTAGGTCCCGAGCAACAAGACGGGCAGCCCGTTGGCGGTCGTGATCTGCCTGATCGCCGAGATGCTGGCCGGCCGCGGGGTGCGCTCGCGTTCGGGTGTGGTCGGGTCAGAGCCGTAGAGCCCGAACTCGAGGTCGTACCCGTTGGACCACTCGAGGTTGTCGACGAAGGACCAGTACGTGTAGCCGCGGATATCCATGCCATGAGCGATCTGGTCTTGTACGACCGCGACGTGGTTGACGATGTACGACGGCCGCTTCGAGTCGTCGTCGTCGGCGATGCCGTTCTCGGTGACCCACAACGGCTTTCCGTAGGACGCGGCGACGTCGAGAACCTCACGGAAGCCACCCGGGTCGGTGGGCTGGTTGAAGTCGCTGCATGTCGGCGAGGACGCGTCGCACCGCACCGGCAGGCCTTGTAAGAGCGGGAATCCCGGGATCGGCGCGAAGCCAAAGCCCTGCATCGGTTGAGAGCCGTAGTACTGCACCCCCATGTAGTCGACTTTGTTCATGAACTCGGGGTGCACTTCGCTGGCCTGTTTGATGCCGTCGAAGTTGGCGTCGACCCAGCCGTCGATGACCGCGTTCGGGAACCAGCGGTTGTAGTAGCTGTTCCACGCGTCGGCCGCCTGCACGTCCAGCGGGCTCACCGGGTTGGCCGGCCGCGCCGGAATCATGTTGTTGGTGAACCCGACGAACGCCGCCGGCTGACCGGCCCTCGCGACCGTGGTGTCCCACTTGTGGATCTCGTCGTATGCGGCGACGTGGCCCTTGGCCTCGTTGACCAGGAACGTCGAGGCAAGGTCGGGCCGGATCACCCCGGGTGGCCAGTTCGGTACGAGACCCGGAATGGCCAGGAACTCAGTCAAGACGGGAGGGAACGGCTCGTTGAGCGTCGCCCAGTTGTCGACCTGATCGCCGTACTTCCACGCCACGTATGCGGCATACTTCTCGAATTCGACCGGCGTGTTCGGTGACAACCATCCGGCGGCCTCCACCGGCAGACCAAGCTGGATCAAGGGCCGCGCGGTGATCGGGTCGTGCACCCAGGTCGGCAGCGTGAAGTGGTTGACAGTGATCAGCGGCTCGAGTCCATGTAGACGCAGCGAGGCGAACACGGCGCGGTAATGGGCGACCTCGGCCTGGTTGGCCAGTGCGTCCAGCGCCTGCAGATCGGCGAGGGTGACGCCGCCGCCTTCGTCCGAAATGTCAACGGATGCCGTGGAGTTCGGGAAGAGGCGGCTCCACTCAACGCTCATCCGGAACGTATTCATGCCCAGGCCGTTGACTTTGTCGGCCGCCAGCACCGCGTCGGAGTCGTAATCGACGTACGTGCCGGGCCCGTTTTCCGGCACTCCGTGGGTGATGCCCAGCAGCTGGTTGATCGGGTCGTGCACCCACTTGTACCAATCCGAATTGGGATCGACGGGTGAGCCTGGTCCGCCCTCGGCCTGGAAGCCGGCATGTGCAACGCCCCAGTGGAAGTCGTCCGGGAAGGACAGGTCGACGCCGGCGACCGGGGTGACGGTGACGGTGATGGTTTGCGCCACCGCATCGCCGCCTCCGGGATTGAGGAAGTTGCCCAGTATCGGCACGAACTTGAGCAGCCCCAAAGGGCCGTGCACGTGGAGGCCGGCGGCCTCGTCGCTGACGACGACGGTGAACTGATCGATCCCGCCGACCGCGGCCATCGCGTTCATGGACCGGTAGGTGAAGTTGCCGTTCGCGTCGACCTCGACGGTTCCGCCGTTGAGTGGCCTTCCGATGACGGTGTAGTTCAACGGGTCTCCGTCGGCGTCGGAGGCACCGATGTTGCCTTTGACGACCGCGTCCCCGTCGGCGTTGAGGCTTTGGCTGTTCTGCGTCGGGTTGTAGGTGATGGTTGGTGACTCGTTGAACAGCTCGCGACGCACCCAGGCCAGCAACGTCCACAGCGAGGGATCCGACGGCAACGCAGGCAACCCTGCTCCAAATGGGGCCAGGAATGCGTTGACGACGCTCGACACCAGCCCACCGACGTAGGTGACGACAGTCAATGGGTCGAACGCGGTCGGCCAGGGCCGCAACGACGGAACTGTCGGCGGTGTGACCGCGGAGGTCGTCACCGTAGCAGATGAAAACGTTTGTGCCGTAAACGAACTCATGGGCACAGCCGCCATGGTGGGCGTCGAATCATCGGCGGGTTGCGTATCGGTGTTGACCTTGACTTCGACTGCGTCGACCTTGCTGTCGGGCAACGACGGTGTGGCCGCCTGCGCCTGGGTGTGGGCGGACTTGTTGGTGTCCGACTGCGCGACGGGTTCCGTCTTCTCGTCGGCTTTGGTCTCTGTGGACTCGTCGGTGGTCGCACTGGTGTGCGCGCCGCCGGTGCTCACCACGACGCCGGGCGGCGCCTGCGTCGTCGTCGACCCCGTCGACGTGGACACGGTTGTCGAGCCGGAAGGCGGTTCGGTGGTGGCGGACGTGGTGTCCGTTGCAGGTTCCGCGGAATCCGACGCCGGAGTGCTCGTCGACGGCTCCGACTGTGTGGACGACGAATCGGAGGACGACGTGCCGGTCGTGTCAGCCCACGCGACCCCGTACCCGTGTCCAGTGACTACCGCAACCCCGACTCCCAGTGCTACGGCCAATCCCCCGACCCGACCGACGTACGCCGCTGTCATGCACATTGCATACGCCCGTTGTCGCGAAGGTAGGACGGCTTTCGGGAAAGTGCTTGCTAACGAAGCAACCCGGCGAGCAACCGCTGGCGCACGGGCGGTGCAGGCGCGGCCGCCGCCGCGGCAAGCATGTCTGCGACTGACGTGAACTTCTCGCGTGGACGGTGCTCGCCCCCGCGCGCGATCTCTGCTGCGTCGATCGCCTTCCAACCCGCCGCATCGACCACGTCCGGCTGCCGACTACGGACCAGCTTGTCCAATGCTGAGGGCTTGGCGACTGGATCGCGCAGCAGGCCGTCGTTGTAGTCGGCGACCAGAGAATGCGCGGTCTGCGCCGCGCACGACTTGTTGGTGCCGATAAAACCCGTCGGTCCCCGTTTGATCCATCCGGCGACATAGCTGCCTGGCGCTCCGATGACACGGCCACCGTCATTCGGCACCACTGCAGCGACGTCGTCGAACGGTAGACCGCTAATGGGCTTGCCCCGGTAGCCAATTGACGTCAGAATCAGCCCGGCCGCGAGCTGGCGCACCTCATTGGTGCCCGTCAGGGTGAACGCGATTGCCTCCGCGCAGTCCCTGCCCACAACGCTTTTCGGCGTCAGCCGATACGCGAGCCGGATACGCGGACGCGTCGCAGGAGCCGACGCGTCGCCCAGCTTGCTCAGGATCTCCAACTTGTTACGGGTCAACGCATCGGTTGTCGCCGCGAGATCGCGGATCACCAAGTCGTGATCGGCACAGTCGAGCACCACCTCGCACGTCGACGTCAGGCCGATGAGTTCGGGCAGCGTGAACGCGGAATCGGCTGGACCTCGGCGCGCGGCGATCACCACCTCTTGCACCCGCGATGCCCGCAGCGCGGCCAACGCATGATCCGCGATGTCGGTGCCAGCCAGCGCGTCCGGGTCGATCGTCAGGATGCGCGCCACGTCGAACGCGACATTGCCGTTGCCGACTATGACCACTCGCTCGTGGCTCAGATCGACCGGCAGATCGGTGTATTCGGGATGG
>JAJKIB010000243.1 GCA_021154745.1 Mycobacterium sp. | reverse complement strand
CTCGTCGATGGTCAGCGCCACCACCGCGGCACCGTGTTCGGCGACCAGTTCCATTGTCTTGTGGAACCGGGATTCGGGTCCGTCGCCGTCCTCGTAGTTCACCGAGTTGATAACGCATCGACCACCGAGATGCTCCAAACCCGCTTTCAATACTGGGGTTTCGGTGGAGTCCAGCATGATCGGCAATGTCGACGCGGTCGCGAGCCGGCTGGCAAGCGAGTTCATGTCGGCGACCCCGTCGCGGCCCACGTAATCGACGCACAGGTCGAGCAGGTGGGCGCCGTCGCGGGTCTGGTCTTTGGCGATGTCCAGGCACTTCTGCCAGTCCTCGGCGATCATCGCCTCGCGGAATGCCTTGGAGCCGTTGGCGTTTGTCCGCTCTCCGATCATCAGCACCGAGGCGTCCTGCGCGAAAGGTGTTGACGAGTACAGCGACGCCACCGCGGGCTCATAGGTGACGTGACGCTCGGCGCGCTGCACGCCGGCGATCGCGTCGGCGACCTGGCGGATGTGTTCGGGTGTGGTGCCGCAGCAACCTCCGACCAACGACAATCCGTAGTCGGTGACGAAGCCGGACAGCGCCTCCGCCAATTCATCTGGTTGCAAAGGATATTCGGCGCCGTTGGCCCCCAGCACCGGCAGCCCCGCGTTCGGCATCACCGACACGGGCGTGCGGGCATGTTGAGACAGGTAGCGCAGGTGCTCGCTCATCTCGGCGGGCCCGGTGGCGCAGTTCAGCCCGATCATGTCCACGCCGAGCGGCTCGACCGCCGTCAGCGCCGCGCCGATCTCACTGCCAAGCAGCATGGTGCCTGTGGTTTCCACCGTGACGTGGGCGATCACCGGGATGTGCCGGCCGAACTGGGCCATTGCCCGGCGTGATCCCAGCACCGCGGCCTTCAGCTGCAGCAAATCCTGGCAGGTCTCGACGAGGATCGCGTCCGCGCCGCCCTCCAGCATGCCGAGTGCGGCCTCGGTGTACGCGTCACGAATCACCGCGTACTCGGTGTGGCCCAGCGTCGGCAGCTTGGTGCCCGGTCCCATCGACCCGAGAACGTACCGCCTGCGGTCCGGCGTGCTCATCTCGTCGGCAACCCGCTTGGCGATCGCGGTGCCCCGCTGCGACAGGTCGCGAATCCGGTCGGCGATGTCGTAGTCACCGAGGTTGCTCAAATTGCAGCCGAACGTGTTGGTCTCGACGGCGTCGGCGCCGGCCTCGAAGTAGGCGCGGTGGATGGTCTCGATCACATCCGGCCGGGTGTCGTTGAGGATCTCGTTGCAGCCCTCGAGGTTGTTGAAGTCGTCGAGCGTGAGATCGGCCGCCTGAAGCTGAGTGCCCATGGCGCCGTCGCCCACCATGACACGCTTCGACAAGGTGTCGAGCAAATCGGTGTCGTAGGCGCGATCGTTCACAACAGTCACATCGACAGGGTAGTCGCTCTATGCAAATTAGCCGGAGGGTCGATGCCCCTCGTCGGGGAGACCCAGGGCTTACGCTGGCGTAGTGACCTCGTCGGATGCGAGCGGTTACAAACCGCCCGACCTGCCCAAACTCAACGACACGATCGTCGTGGCCGCTTTCGAAGGCTGGAACGACGCGGGCGATGCCGCCAGTGACGCGCTGGAGCACCTGGATGCGATCTGGGAAGCCGAGCCGATCGTGGAGATCGACGACGAGGCCTATTACGACTATCAGGTGAACCGGCCGGTGATCAGGCAGGTGGACGGCGTCACCCGGGAGCTGGTGTGGCCGTCGATGCGGATATCCCACTGCCGCCCGCCCGGCTCCGACCGAGACATCGTCCTCATGCACGGCGTGGAGCCGAACATGCGCTGGCGCACGTTCTGCGCCGAGCTGCTGGCAATCGCCGACAAACTCAACGTGCAGACCGTCGTCATCCTTGGCGCGCTGCTCGCCGACACGCCGCACACCCGGCCGGTCCCCGTTTCGGGAGCGGCCTACTCCCCAGACTCAGCGAAGACGTTCGGCCTGGAGGAAACCCGCTACGAAGGCCCCACCGGCATCGCCGGCGTGTTCCAGGACGCCTGCGTGCAGGCGGGCATTCCGGCGGTGACGTTCTGGGCGGCCGTTCCGCACTATGTGTCGCAGCCGCCGAGCCCCAAGGCGACGGTGGCGCTGTTGCGTCGGGTCGAGGATGTGCTTGATATAGAAGTACCGCTCGCCGACCTTCCCACTCAGGCCGAGGAGTGGGAGCAGGCCGTGACCGAGATGACGTCCGAGGACGACGAGATCGCCGAATACGTTCAGTCCCTCGAGGAACGCGGCGACGCCGAGGTCGACATGACCGAGGCGCTCGGCAAGATCGACGGCGACGCGTTGGCGGCGGAGTTCGAGCGGTATCTGCGCCGCCGAGGTCCTGGCTTCCGCGGCTAGACTGCCTGCCGATCGGCTTTGCGGGCTTCGCGTTCGAGGTAGCGGGCCTTCGACTCACTGAAATTCGCGGCCTCGTCGTCCATCCGCTCGATCATCGTCGCGAGTTCGTCGCGCCGCCGCGCTCCCTTCCCGCTGAAGTCGTCGCGTTCGAAAATGCGCCATTTGCGCAACACCGGCATGACCACGTCGTCGAGATGCTGTCGCATGTCATAGATTCCGCCGACGGCCATCTTCACCGCGTTGCGGCGAAAATTCGGTATGGAATATCCGGGCATGGTGAAGTTCGTCAATATCCGAAAGATCGAATCCATGGCCTGGTTCGGCGAAAGGTCGATGGCGGCCGCGGCCACTTCCCGATAGAAGATCATGTGCAGGTTCTCGTCGGCGGCGATGCGCTTGAGCAGCTCGTCGGCGACGGGTTCGGCGCAGGCTCTGCCGGTGTTGCGGTGCGAAACCCGAGTGGCCAACTCCTGGAACGTCACATAGCAAATAGCGTCGAAGATCGACTCCGGCAACATCACTCGCTGGCCCTGTTGGCCAGGGCTGAAGCCGGCACTGACCTGCACGATGCGGGCCTGTTCCAGCGCGACCGGGTCTACCGACCGGGTGACCACCAGGTAGTCGCGCAGCGCGATACCGTGCCGGTTCTCCTCCATGGTCCACCGGTTCACCCAGGCACCCCATGCGTCGTCGAGGCTGAAATGCCCCGCAATGGCGCGGTGATAGGACGGCAAGTTGTCCTCGGTCAGCAGGTTGGTGATCATCGCAACGCGGGCCAGTTCGGACAGCCCGGACTGTTCGACCTGCCAGTCCGTCCCGCCAAGGACGGCGTAGTTCGCACCGTCAGACCAAGGCACGTAGTCGTGCGGATACCAGTCCTTCGTCGAGGACAGGTGTCGATTGAGCCCGGCCTCGACAACCGGTTCCAGCTCGCCGATCACCTGCTGATCGCTGAGCATTTTGGCCATCGGCCTCCCGTCTTCTAGGCGAGACGGTATCGCGGTGTACGGCCTGAATGCGGGACGCTGAGGCGGAGTGGCGGACTACCTTCACAGGTGGCTGCGCCTTCCATATGCCGTTGACGGCGTCCGGCTTCGGGCGTACACCCGCCCGGCGACTCGTTCTGGAGCCCCCGGCTTCCAGGGTTGACGGTGACGGCTGTTTGCTAACTTCACACCATCGGGCGGGTCGCAACATAATTCGAATTGCGCTGGCGCACCTTGAACGGGGAAACTGCATAGAGTTGCAGCCGACAGAAAATCCGTACGGACGTTTATGTACTTTGCCCGGATCAGCTTGCAACCAACCGGATTTGGATCGGCCGTGTACACACCTGATTCGCGGTTGATGATGCGACAAATCGTTGGATTCGAGTAGTGAAGTACTCAGGAAATCGCGGTGACGGAGGAGTAAAAATTAATCCGGAACCATTTCGGGCTTGGCTTCCCGGGGGAGGATTTATGGGGGACAACCGACTCGACCGGCGAAACATTGTCATCCACTGGCGTCCTCGCCGACCATGACGATCGGATCGGATATGCGAGGCGGCGATCGGGCCCAACTGTCGCTCTTTGGAGGGTTCGCACTCAGGATCCACGCCCAGAAAATCTCACTGCCCATGCACGCACGACGAGTGCTGGCCTACCTGTCCCTCAACAAGATGGTGGACAAGGACTGCGACCGCCAGGTTCTCGCCGAGCGACTTTGGATGGATTCATCGCCTGACCGGTCACGCGCGAGCTTGCGCACCGCGATCTGGCGCATCCGCTCGGCCGCCGACGACCTGATCCTCGGTGATTCGGAGCGCGTTGCGTTGGCCGATTCGGTGCGTGTCGACGTCCATGACTTTCGCCGTCACGCCGAACAGATGCTCTCGGACTCGGCCACCTATGAGCCGCCGGGCCTGGTTCCGCACCTGCGAAGCCCGGCAGATCTGCTGCCCGGCTGGGATGAGGACTGGCTCCTGCTCACGCGCGAGCAACTGCGCCTCCTGCGCCTGCACGCTCTTGAGCACACCGCGCGCAGGATGTGCGAACTCGGCTTGTACCCACAGGCGATCGACGTGATCCTGTGTGTCGTCGACGAGGAACCACTGCGGGAATCCGCACAAGCGATCTTGATCAAGGCCCACCTGCGTGCAGGCAACCTCGCGGATGCCTGCCGGCAGTACCACCGGTTCAGGGCCAATCTGTGGGACGAACTCGGCTTGCGGCCGTCGGCGGACCTCTGCCGGTTGGTCTCGCCGCGGACCGAACACACCACGACCGCAACGTCCCACTGATTTTGGCGCCGTTGACGGTCGCGGCTACGCGGGCGGATCAGCGTTGGCGGAAGCATGAAAGCCGTCAACATCGTTCCCACACACATCGCGGACTTGCGCGCCGTCGTCACGCTCGATGCGCACAGTTCTCAGGCGCACGCCGACGCGACCATGACCTACGTGGTGGGGCCGGCCGACGGTAATCCGTTCTTCGATCTGCGTCAGAGCGTGGAACGCTGCTGGATCGACGGCATCGCAACGGATCCAGCTGCGATAGCCAGCCACGACATTGGGGAAAACGATCCGCATAGTTCGGTACGGGTGATACGCGAGCGGCAGCGCGCCGGTTCGGTGCACGCGCTGCGCGTCACCTACCGACTAGGCGTCCCGAACTCTGACCTCGGCGGTGCCTATCCGCCGGTGCTGTCCTGGCTGCCTGGCCCGCGGGTCAGATGGTCGTTGGGCATGGCCGACCTGTACGCGGGCCGCTACCTCGAAGCGTGGTTTCCGGCCAACCTCCCGTTCGATCACTTCCCGTTCACGCTCGAGTTGGTGATCACGGGAACCGCGGTCCCACACACTGTGGTGACCAACGGTGATGTCGCCACGAGAGGAACCAACCGGCGGCTCATCCGGTTTCCATCGTGGTTCACCAGCATGTCGCCACTCATCGAACTCCATGCGGCGGACATGGTCCGGACGGCATCGATGACCACGCGCCTTCCCATCTCCGAACGGCCAATCACGATCAGCGCCACCAAGTTGATCGACGGCGACGAGGACTTGACGGCCAGCCTGCCCCGAATCGCGGCCTTGCTGTCGGAGCAGGAGCGTCGCTTCGGCGAATTCAGCGGGAGCTCCTACGTGTGCTTCTTTCACGGCACATCGGGCGGTATGGAGTACGGCCACGCAACCACGACGTCCGCATCAGCGCTGCGGCACGAGGTCATCCACTCATGGTTTGCGCGCGGCCTCACCCCCGCGTCGCAGGCTGACGGTTGGTGGGACGAAGGGTTCACCCGCTACCTGGAAACCGACGAGCGCACAGAGCAGTTGGATCTCCACGCTCCACCGGTCGAGTTGTGCTCGCGTAGGCCGTTTCAACGCACCACATCCGCCCGTTCCTATGAGGACGGCAGCCGAGTCTTCCGCGGAATCGCCGCACTCGTTGGCCGCGAGGGCCTGCAGGTGGCGATGCGCGAGCTCTACCGGGCACGCCACGGAACGTCCATCTCGACCCCGATGCTCGAGTCCCATTTGATCGCGTCGACTGGTGCGGTCTCGCTGATCGATGTGTTTCACCGCTTCGTGTACGGCTTCGGCGACGACGAGCCGAGCCCGCGGCTGGACATCGACATCCTGACTTGCCGTGACCGTTCGATGCGAATTCACGTGCGCAACAACGGCGCAGCCGTTTGCCGGCACTTCGCCGCGGTGATCGCCACCCCGCGGGGCCGGGTCATCTCTGCAGCGACGGATTTCGACCTCGCGCCAGGACGGTCACGCTCGATGTCGCTGCGGTGGCGCGACGTCCGGCAGGAGTCGGCGGGGCTGGTCGTGTCGGTGCACGCGCCCCCACACGGCCGCATAGCTCAGGTGACGGCCGCATGCCCAGCTCACTCCACAACAACTGGGCGAACAGTCCGAACTGCCTGCGCGCTTCAATGACGTTGCCCTCGCACAGGTGAGCTTCGATCAGTGCGCTCTGCGCCGTCTCCCGAAGTGGCTCCTCGGCAACCACCATGAGCATGACGTCGATCGCCTCCGGGTAGCGACCCTGATCGGCCAACCGCCGGCCGGACATCTCCAGCGCATGAAGTCTCAACTGCCGCAACTGTTCCCGAGCCAACAGCAGCCACGTCTCATCCCAGCCAGGCAACAACTCACAGTTGCGAGCCATCAGATGTGCGCGCTCGCGAGGACAGTCGCTCTTGTCTGCCAGTAGCCGCTCGGCGTGCCGTCGATACTGGTGCACATCGACGGTCACGTCATCGGCGATCATCACTCGATCGTTCTCACTGAGGACCAGGCTGGGGCACTCACGGCGGATGCGCCACAGCGCCGTGCGCAGGCTTGCGCGCGATCGCTCGGCCGACGAGTCCGGCCACAGACGCTCCGCAAGGATGCCGCGATCGCAGTCTTCTTCGGCCGGCTTGTCAAGGCAAAGGTAGGCCAGCACCCGCCGCGAGTGCTTCGGCAGCGCGACACTGCTGCCACCGATCCGGACGCTAAAACCGCCGAGCAGAGAAACCAGCGGACGCGCGTCGACGCTTGAAGAGGCCACGTGTAACCCCGTAGCAGACATCCGAAGTCCTTCCGACGCGCCCTGTTTCGCAAGTTCCACTTCGCGGGGGGTGAGGACAGCATCGCCTGCCCAGCAGTGTCGAGACGTCAACGCTGCGTCAACGCCACAAAACGTTGACGCCCGCTGGACGGCGTGCTGTCACAGTGCCCGTGTGACAGCCGACACCAGCCGAGTGGTCGTCGTGCGGGCCTGGCTCGATTCGCAACGAGTCATCGTCCGGGTCCTCGCCGGCGCCGGCCACTCCAAACCAGCGGATGAGTGGGTGTTCGCCGACATCGACGCGGCGTGCAGACAAGTCGCCAGTGTTCTCGGCGAACTGGTTG
>JAJKIB010000242.1 GCA_021154745.1 Mycobacterium sp. | reverse complement strand
CCAATGAGAAACCGCACCCACTTCCCCAACTCCCCCTCGTGGGGCGGAGCAGTGGGCGCTGACGTATATGCGGAGAGGCTAGAAGAGGGGACCGCAACCCGGCGCGTCTAAGCAGATTTGGTGAGGCTGGCTAGGTCCGCAACGAAACCGGGGTAGCTGGTCGCTACACATCCCCAGGCGTCGATCTCGATGGCGCTGCCCTCTGGCAACGCGGACGAGGCCACCGCTGCGGCCATTGCGATCCGATGGTCACCGTGTGAGTCGACGGCGCCCGAGCGAAGGGATGACGCATGGATCACGAGTTGATTCGCCCGGGTGTCGACCTCGCCTCCCAACACCTGCAACATCGCGGCCACCGAATCGATGCGGTCGCTTTCTTTCGTGCGGAGTTCGCCGGCGTCCTGGAACTCCAGCGAGCCTGTCGTGGCAAGGGCGCCGGCGACAGCGAGTGCTGGCACTTCGTCAATGAGGTCCGATAGCTGCTCGCCTGTGACGACAGTTCCGTGCAGCTCACGCCCTCGCGCGCGAACGCGCCCCGCGGCGCGGTCGATCTCGAGATCGGCGCCCATGGCACGCAGCACGTCAAGAAACCCGCTTCGCTCTGGAGCGAGGTACAGGTTCTCGACGGTCACGTCTGAGCCTGGGACCGCTGCGGCGGCACAGATCCAGAAGGCAGCCTGCGAAGGATCACCGGGGACTTCGAAGGCGCCAGGCTTTACCGGTCCGGGCGCCAGGGTGACGACAGCACCGCCACCCGCGTCTGGTTCTGTCGAAACTGCGACCCCATGCTCGGCGAGCATCTCCTCGGTGTGTCGACGAGTAGCGACCTTCTCGCGGACGACCGTGGTTCCCTCTGCGAAGAGTCCGGCAAGCAGCACTGCGGACTTCACTTGCGCACTCGCGACCGGTGTTGTGTAGTCGATCCCGGTCAATCCGCCACCGCGAATCACCAGCGGCGTGAACTGGCCGCCGTCACGTCCCTCGATCGATGCGCCCATGGCGCGCAGCGGCTCAACCACCCGGCCCATCGGACGCTTGGGGATGGATTCGTCTCCGGTAATCAGGCTGCGATAGTTCTGGCCGGCGCATAGACCGGCAAGCAGCCGCGCCGCGGTTCCGGAGTTACCGACGTCCAGATCAGTCGTCGGCTCGCTCAGATCGCGACCCTCGACGGTCAGCGTTCCGACTGAATGAGCGTTGTCGGCGTCAGGCGCCTCACTGATCTCGACGCCCATCGCCTGCATGATCTGGCGGGTGTGGCGCACGTCATCACCTGCGGACAGGCCAGTGATTGTCGACGTGCCATGAGCAATCCCTGCGAGCATCAGCGAGCGGTGTGACACCGATTTGTCGCCGGGGACCCGCAATGTTCCGCGAAGCGGGCCGCGGCTGGTCACCGCAATCGCGTCTTTGGGGTCGGTCGTCACGCACTCCATTATGTCGGCACCTATTCGTGGACTTGTCCGATAGGGAGGCGCCGACCAGCCAGTCCTGCGACAGTGGATGCGTGATGCGCAACGGCGAAAACGACGGGCGGGTTGCAATCGTCACCGGTGGTGGCACGGGCATCGGCCGAGCCACGGCGCTCAAGCTTGCAGACCAAGGCTTCCGCGTTGCCATTTGTGGTCGACGGGCCGAGCCTCTTGAGTCAGTGCGAGAGCAGATCGTCATGAACGGCGTTGTGTGCCTCGCCGAGTCTTGCGATATCCGAGAGCCAGAGCAGGTAGCGCACTTCGTTTCCCGCGTTCTAGATGAGGGAGAACGAATCGACGCGCTCGTCAACAATGCCGGAGGACAGTTTGAGGCTGATGCCGAAGACATCAGCGTCAAAGGCTTCCGCGCCGTGCACCGACTTGCCGTCGAGGCGTCCTGGTCGATCACTCGCGAGGTTGCAACACGGGCGCTGATCCCGCAACGATCGGGAGCTGTCGTATTCGTCGGTTTCAGCCCACGACGCGGGATGCCACGCGCGGCGCATGCGGCGTCGGCCCGCGCCGCTGTCGAAAACCTCGCAACGGGTTTGGCGCTCGAATGGTCGAGGTACAACATCCGCACCAACTGCGTGAGCGTCGGTGCGATCGCAACCGACGCGCTTGATGCTTACGGCGCAGACGTTGTCGCCGAATGGGTCGAGATGATCCCGCTGAAGCGGCTCGGTACGCCTGAAGAGGTGGCGTCCGTGATCGCCTTCCTGCTCTCCGACGCCGCCAGCTATGTCACGGGAAGCGTGCTGACCGTCGATGGTGGTTCGGATGCTTGGGGTGTCGGGGGACTGCCGCCACCCTTGGCAGATTCCGCCCCGGGAGTGAAGCCCGAGGTCTCCTCCGGTTAGTCACGGCGGAGACGGATAACCTGAGCGAATGGAACCTCCGAGTACCAAGGGGACCCAGCGATGAGTCCCCTCTTGGTCAATATTGGGATCGTTCTGATCTTCGTGCTCATCGGTGGTTTCTTCGCTGCCGCCGAAATGTCGCTCGTCTCGCTACGCGAAAGCCAGGTCAGGCAGCTGGCAGAGCGTGGCAGCCGCGGTCGTGCGGTCCGGCGCCTTCACGACCAGCCCAACCGGTTCCTCTCTGCGGGCCAGATTGGCGTCACGCTGTCTGGTTTCCTGTCAGCCGCCTTCGGGGCATCGACGATCGCCGACGACGTCTCGCCGGTCTTCGAGGACTGGGGTATGCCTACGCGACTGGCGGATGGATTGGCATTGGTCTCGATCACGCTGACGATCGTCTTTCTGTCTCTGATACTCGGTGAGCTCGCACCTAAGCGGCTCGCCCTGCAGCGCGCAGAGGGAATTGCCATCGCGTCGGCGCCGGTCATCGAGTTTCTCGCCACGATTTGCACCCCGGTGATCTGGCTACTGTCTCGCTGCACCGACGTCGTCGTGCGAATCGCTGGCGGTGACCCGAAGGCGTCCCGCGAGCAGATCAGCGAGTTGGAGCTGCGCGAGCTGGTGGCGCTCAACCCCGACCTGGACGAGGACGAACGGCGGCTGCTCGCCGAGGTATTCAGCGCCAACGACCAGCAGCTGCGCGAGGTGATGGTGCCCCGCACTGAGGTCGACTTCCTCGACGCTGGGACGCCGCTATTCAAGGCGTTGAAGGACGCCGCCAAGATGCCGCATTCCCGATACCCCGTTGTCCGGGGCTCGGCTGACGACGTCACTGGTTTCGTGCACGTGCGGGATCTGTTCGATCCTGAGCTGTCGGGCCGGTCGGTGCGGGTCGGCGAGCTGGCTAGGCCGGTGCTGCTGTTGCCGGGTACCAACCGCGTCCTCTCATCGCTGCAGCAGATGAGACGAGAGGGCCAGCACCTGGCCATCGTCGTCGATGAGTACGGCGGTACTGCGGGGATCGTGACGCTGGAAGACCTCGTCGAGGAGATCGTCGGCGACATTCGAGACGAGTACGACCCGCACGAGCCGGAGACCACCAGGGTCGGCGAGACGGTCGAAGTTGACGGCCTGCTCAACCTTGAGGACTTCCAAGACGAAACCGGCGTGGAGCTGCCCGACGGTCCGTACGAGACCGCGACTGGCTACGTCGTCAATGCGCTCGGTCGGTTCCCGCAGCCCGGCGACCGGATTCGGGTTGACGGGCACCGGCTCGAGGTCGTCGAGGTTGAAGGACGTCGCGCCGCGCGCATTCGGGTCACCCCAGAACGAACGCCAACTGTCTGAGAGACTGCTCGACATGTCGCAGTCCCGGTTCCCATCCCGACCCAGAGTGTTCTCGGGTATGCAGCCGACTGCCGATTCACTGCACCTCGGGAACTATCTCGGGGCGCTGCTTCAGTGGGTCCAGATGCAAGAGGAACACGACTGCGTCTACTGCGTTGTCGACGAGCACGCCATCACGCTGCCGCATGACCCTCAGGAGCTCAGGCGACGCACTCGCGTCACGGCTGCGCAGTATCTGGCGGCCGGCGTCGACCCAGAGCGCAGCGTGCTCTTCGTCCAGAGCCACGTTGCTGAGCATGCCCAGCTGGCCTGGGTGCTCGGGTGCATCACCGGGTACGGCGAGGCCAGCCGCATGACACAGTTCAAGGACAAGGCGGCGCGGCAAGAGCTCGACAGCGCCACCGTTGGGCTGTTCACCTACCCGATCCTGCAGGCAGCGGACATCCTGCTTTACCAAGCAGACCGGGTCCCGGTCGGTGAGGACCAGCGCCAGCACATCGAACTGACTCGTGACCTCGCCCATCGGTTCAACACACGCTTCGGCGAGACGTTTGTCGTTCCGGAGCCCTCCATCGTCAAACAGCGCGCGAAGATTCTCGACCTGCAACAACCCGACAAGCAGATGAGTAAGAGCCTCGGCGGTTCCGGATGCCTGTACCTCCTCGACGATGTTGCAGTGAACGTCAAGAAGATCCGGTCGGCTGTCACCGACAGCGGCCGCGACGTCACCTATGACCCCGGGCAGAAGGCTGGTGTCTCGAACCTCCTGACGATCCTCGGCGCGCTCACCGACCGTGAGCCGGGCGACGTCGCAGCCGACTTCAGCGGCAAGGGTTACGGCGATCTCAAGGCTGGCGTTGCGGATGCGTTTGTGGCAGTCGTGGAGCCATGGCGACGACGCGTCTTCGAGTTGCTGGACTCCCCAGACGTCCTCGACAAGGTGCTTGCCGACGGAGCCGATCGGGCGCGAGTGCTGGCCGGACCAATGCTGACCAAGGCATACGAACGCGTGGGCTTCTTGGCGGCCCGTGGCTGACGCCGCGTTGACCCGCAGAAGAAGATGTCAGATGACGTGCGCACGGTCGGCGTCGCGTTAACTGTTCCCGATCCGTGGGGTGAGGAACTCCAAGAGCGGCGTGCGGGCTTCGGCGACGGCCTGGCGTGGACGATCCCGACGCATGTCACCGTGCTGCCTCCCACCCAGCTACCGGTAGGTCGGCTGCCTGCGGTGGACGCGCATCTGAGCGACATCGCCTCGTCATGCTCGCCGTTCGACGTGTCGTTGCAGGGCTCGGGCACCTTCCGGCCGGTGACGCAGACGTCCTTCTTGGTCGTTTCCGCCGGACAAGGCGCCTGTGAACGACTGGCAGAGTTGGTTAGGAGCGGCCCGCTCCGTCGGCGGCTCCCGTACCCGTACCACCCGCACGTGACGATGGCCGTCGACCTGGCCGACGACGTCCATGACCGGGTTGAGACCGAGTTGGCCGACTACGAGCTGACGTTCCGGGTAGAAGATCTAGTGCGGTTCGAGCTCGCGGAGCACGGAGTGTGGGAGCCGGTGGCCACGTTCGCGCTCGGTGACGGACTGCCAGCGACGACGTAAACGGCTAGGCAACGGGATTAGACGGGAGGCGTCGGTGAAAGCGCGAGTAACTGCCGTCTGGCGTCGACTGCGACAGGTCGGGTGGATCAACCACCACGTGCTGGCCTACCAGCGTGCGAACGGTTTGCGCTTCGGCCGATGGGCAGCCGGTATGGCGCTCTACGGATACCTGTCCATGTTTCCGTTGCTGGTGTTGGCGTTCATCACCTTCGGGATCTTGCTGCGCCACTATCCGGATCTCCAAACCAAAGTTGAGAGCCAACTAAAGGACACCTTCCCGCTCCTGTTCGACCCGCAAGGCTCACAGACACCCGTCGACTTACAAGAGGTGGCGAAGGCAACGGTCAGCGCGGGAATCGTCAGCGTCATTGGCCTCGTCTATGCCGGGCTGGGATGGGTGGGCGCCACAGTTGAAGGCGTACGCCGCATGCTCGGCGCACTGCGACGTAGCGGCAACGGAATCATGCTGCGAGTCAAGGACGCCATTGCGCTGCTGACAATGGGCCTGGTGCTCGTGGTCTCGCTCGTTGGCGGCGTCCTGGTCCAGGCGCTCGGCGGTCGGATTCTGCAGTCCGTTGGGCTGCAGCGCAACTCACACTGGGTTTTGACCGCGACGACGGCGACCCTTGCTGGAGTGCTGATTTGGTTGGTTTTGGTGTCGCTCTACGGACTCTCGTGGTGGCACCGGCCGCGACGGCGCTGGCGGACTGTCTTGCTTGGTGCGCTGCTGGCGAGCGTCGTGCTAGTCGCGCTGATGCAGCTGTCGATCCTGATTGTCGGCAGCACCCTCAACAACCCGGTCTATGGCGTGCTGGCGATTGCTGCAGCACTGCTGATCTTCCTGAACATCGCATCGCAGGTGCTGCTGTACTTCGCGTGCTGGGTGGCGGTCGGAGAGGGCGCCCCCGAAACGCTGGAAGAAGCCGCATTCCAGGATCGTGACGACAGCGGCGCGATCGACCTGCCGTTCAGCTCCGACGAGCGACCGGCCACCGACGGCGCAGCAACCACGCAACCATCAGAGCCACGGCACCGGCAGCCCACCACGTAGCCGCGCCAGGTCCTCCCGACTGTTGCACGTCGGCCTGACTCGTTGTGACGGACTGGCCCGACGCAGCTGCGCCGCCAGCACCGGGCGTAGCCGCAACGGCGGAGGCTGGCACAGCCGGGTCCAGTGAGCCAACGGGCTTCAGGTGATCGGCGTGCTTGAAGCCCCACTCAAAGAGTCGTTCAGCGGCAGTCTCAGAGGGTTCACCAATGGCCATGAGCGTCACGATCAGCGTGCGACCTCCGCGATGGACGGCGCCGACGAAGGTGTTACCGGCCTGCGTGGTGTAGCCGGTCTTAACGCCGAGGGTCCCGCGGTAGCCATCGACCAGCAACGGGTTCTGGTTGTAGATCATGTACGACTTGCGGTGGTGTCCCTTCTTCGGCTCCTCTGCGGGAAAGGACGTGGAGATTGTCGAGACGTAACGACGGAAGTCCGGATTGGTAAGCCCGGCCCGCGCGAAGACGGCTAGGTCAAACGCCGATGACCATTGCCCGGGACCATCTAGGCCAGTGGGGTTCACCGCATGGGTGTCATCGGCACCGAGCTGGTGCGCCTTTGCGTTCATCAGGCGCACGGTGTGCGGCAGGGACCCCGCCGCTGACGCGAGGGCGCGCGCCGCATCATTTCCGCTCGGCAAGAACATCCCGTAGAAGAGCTGGTTGATCGAGTAGCGCGATCCCGGCACGATGCCGACCGCGCTTCCCGCAACGTGTGCATCAGCCCAGCGGACGCGGTACCGGTCGGACAGGTTGAGCCTCGGGAGCAATGTGTCCGCGGTCAGCGTCTTGAGCGTGCTCGCCGGACGGAGCCGCTCGTGGGCGTTCTTGGCAGCCAGTACCTCGCCGGTCTTGGCGTCGGCGATGACCCACGACTGCGCCTGAATCTTCGGTGGAACGCGGCCATCGACGGAGATCCCGCGAGGGATCAGACCGTCGGCCGCTTGTGCGGGGTGGGTCACTACGCCGACGACGGCTAGCGCAAGGAGGAGGGCGGCCAGCGGCCGGAAGGCCTGGTCTATGAACGTCATGTCGCGCGTGAGGGTATCAATCGCCGGGGGGTGCGGTCAGACCCCGCCGTTCAGGCCCTGCGATCAGACCCTGCAATCAGACCCTGCGAGAGATCAGCGCCCGCTTGACCTCCTGAATGGCCTGGGTGATCGGGATGCCGCGCGGGCATACGTCCGTGCAGTTGAAGATCGTGCGGCACCGCCACACGCCGTCGCGGTCGTTGAGGATGTCGAGCCGCTGCGATGCGCCCTCGTCGCGGCTGTCGAAGATGAAGCGATGCGCTCCCACGATTGCGGCTGGTCCGAAGTACCGGCCGTCGCTCCAGAACACCGGACATGCGGTCGTACACGCCGCGCACAGGATGCACTTGGTGGTCTCGTCGTATCGCTCGCGATCATGCTGGGACTGTCGCCGCTCGCGGGTTGGCTCGTGCCCCTCGGTCATAAGGAACGGCTTCACGTCCCGGTAGGCCTGGAAGAACGGCTCCATGTCGACGATGAGGTCTTTTTCGAGGGGCAAACCCTTGATCGCCTCAACGGTGATGGCGACGTTCGTGTTGAGGTCTCTGATGAGTGTTTTGCACGCGAGCATGTTGCGGCCGTTGATGCGCATGGCATCAGAGCCGCAGATCCCATGCGCGCACGACCTGCGGTAGGTCAAGGTGCCGTCCTGTTCCCACTTGATTTTGTTCAAGGCGTCCAAGACGCGGTCGGTCGGTAGTACCTCGACGCGATAGTCGTGCCAGTGCGGCTCTTCATCGGCTTCGGGATTGAAGCGTCGGATGCGCAGTGTCGCAATCAGCTGCTCAGGTTCCTCGACCGGCTCCATCGCCTCAGGCAGCAGCGTGAAGTCGGTGAAGTCGGCATCCATGGTGTCGGGCATCAGTACTTACGCTCCATTGGTTGGTAGCGGGTAACCGTCACTGGCTTGTAGTCGAGCCGAATCGCCACCTGCCCGTCATCGGCTTGCTCCCGGTACGCCATGGTGTGCCGCATGAAGTTGACGTCGTCGCGGTTCGGGTAGTCCTCGCGGAAGTGCCCACCTCGGGACTCGTTGCGCGCCATGGCTGAGACGACCAGCACCTCTGCGAGGTCAAGCAGAAAGCCGAGCTCGACTGCCTCTAAGACGTCAGTGTTGTAGCGACGACCCTTGTCTTGGACGGTGACATCGGAGTACCGCCGTTTCAGCTCAGCGACGTCGACCTCTGCTTGTTTGAGCGTGGTCTCCGTTCGGTAGACCGACGCATGGCCGTCCATGGTCTGTTGCAGCTGCGCCCTGATCGCACCAGTGCGCTCGCCGCCGGTGTCGTTGAGTAGGCGCTCGATAAGTCGACGAACGTCGCCATCAGGGTCGGTCGGCAGGTCGACGTGGTGGGCAGTTGTCGCGTACTCGGCAGCAGCGATGCCTGCCCGGCGTCCGAAGACATTGATATCGAGCAGCGAGTTGGTGCCTAGCCGGTTGGCCCCATGCACTGACACACAGGCCACTTCACCCGCGGCGTAGAGGCCGGGCACGATGTGCACGTTGTTGGACAGCGCCCTGCCGTCGATGTCGGTCGGTATGCCGCCCATCGCGTAGTGCGCTGTGGGATAGATCGGTACCGGCTCGACCACCGGATCAATGCCGAGGTAGGTGCGGCTGAACTCTGTGATGTCAGGGAGCTTTGCTTCGAGCTGCTCGGGGGGAAGGTGCGTCAGGTCAAGCAGCACGTATTCCTTTTTCGGCCCGCACCCTCGTCCTTGCCGCACCTCGGTGTAAATAGCGCGGCTCACCATGTCGCGGGGCGCAAGGTCTTTGATTGCCGGCGCGTAACGCTCCATGAAGCGCTCACCGGAGTCGTTGCGCAGAATCCCACCCTCGCCGCGCGCACCTTCCGTGAGCAGAATTCCGAGGCCGGCGAGGCCCGTTGGGTGGAACTGATAGAACTCCATGTCTTCAAGTGGCAAACCGCGTCGCCACACCACGCCCATCCCGTCGCCGGTCAACGACAGCGCGTTCGATGTGGTCTTGAAGACGCGACCGAATCCGCCAGTCGCGAAGACGACCGACTTCGCCTGAAACACATGGATCTCGCCGCTAGCCAACTCGTAGGCAACGACTCCGGCGACCTCTCCGTCGTTGAGCAAGAGGTCAAGCACGTAGAACTCGTTGTAGAACTCGACGTTCTGCTTGATGCACTGCTGGTAGAGCGTCTGCAGAATCATGTGGCCGGTTCGGTCTGCGGCGTAGCAGGCACGCCGCACCGCTGCCTCACCGTGGTTGCGGGTGTGACCGCCGAACCGTCGCTGGTCGATCAGCCCATCGGGCGTCCGCGAGAAGGGAAGGCCCATCTTCTCCAGGTCAAGGACGGCGTCGATGGCCTCTTTGGCCATGATCTCTGCGGCGTCCTGGTCTACGAGGTAGTCACCACCTTTGATCGTGTCGAACGTGTGCCACTCCCAGTTGTCCTCTTCGACGTTTGCGAGCGCAGCGCACATGCCGCCCTGGGCTGCACCGGTGTGTGACCGTGTGGGGTAGAGCTTGGTGAGCACAGCAGTTCTGACGCGCTTGCTCGACTCCAGCGCAGCGCGCATCCCGGCACCGCCTGCGCCAACGATGACGACGTCGTACTTGTGCACGGGAGCCATGACGCCTCAGGTGAGATTGGGATCGAAGGTGAAGATGACGAGTGTTCCTGTGAACAAGACAAGGACTGCCGAAAGATAGAGCGCAGTTTTGAGCCACATGCGTGTCGCGTCACGCTCTGCGTAGTCGTTGATGATGATGCGCAAACCGTTGGCGCCGTGCAGCTGCGCCAGCCAGAGCATCAGAAGGTCCCAGACCTGCCAGAAGGGCGACGCCCATCGACCGGCCACGAAGGCAAAGTTGATGCGCTGCACGCCGCCGTCCAGAACGTTCATGATGAGCAGGTGCCCCAGCACCAGCACGATGAGCACAACACCGGACATCCGCATGAACAACCAGGAGCAGAGCTCGAAGTTCGACCTGCCGCTAGAGCCGAAGCGACGCTGCGAGCGCGGCGCCTTGATGTCGGGAACGGAGGCGGTCATCGTCACGCCTGTCCGAAGATGGCCGCGAATGTGTGCTCAAGCATGAAGTACGCGCCGGGGACCATGACGACGAGCCACACCACGACGATCGTCCAGAGCATCATTTGCTGGTAGCGCGGACCCCTGCTCCAGAAGTCGATGGCGATGATGCGCAGTCCGTTGAGCGCATGGAAGAGAACTGCGCCGACCAGGCCGAGTTCGAGAACGTTCACGAAGGGGTTCTTGTACGTCGCGATGACCGAGTCGTAGGAGTCGGGGGACACCCGGACCAGCGCGGTGTCGAGCACATGTGCGAATAGGAAGAAGAACGTCAGCGCCCCTGTGATGCGCTGCGCCACCCACGACCACATACCTTCACGCCCTCGGTAGAGCGTTCCGGCGGGGGCGGTGACCACAAACCGATCGTAGCCGCGCAGGTCGGGGGCGTTTTCGTGACCGTTGACCACCTGTCGCGGTGCTGACGACGGACCTGAGAAGGTGGCAGCGTGGCAAGCGCTTCCGACCCCGACGCCGTCGTTGTCGGTTCTGGGCCGAATGGGCTTGTGGCCGCAGTCACATTGGCTGAGGCCGGATGTCGGGTGCTCGTGCTCGAAGCTGCTGCGCAGGCTGGCGGGGGGACGAGGACCGAAGAGCTCACCCTTCCGGGCTTCCGGCACGACGTCTGCTCGACGGTTCACCCGTTGGCAGTTGCTTCGCCGGCTTTCCGAGAGCTCGACCTAGCGCGTGAGGGTCTGCGCTTGGAATATCCGAAGGTTGCGCTCGGACACCCGATGCCGAGCGGGGATTCGGTGTTCATGCACGAGGATCTCGCGAGCACGGTCGCCGACCTTGGGCGTGACGGCGCTGCGTGGGGGCGAACGGTCGGCGCGCTGGGGCGTCGCTGGGAGCCGCTGACTGAAGGTGTGCTCAATCCGTTTGCCGTTCCGCCGCCGACGCCGATCACCACTGGTGCCTTCGGAGCTGTGGGGATCTGGCCGACAACGCTGCTTGCCAAGACGTTATTTCGGGAAGACCGTACTCGCGCGTTGTTCGCAGGTCTGGCCGCACACGCAACGCTCGACCTCAAGGAGCCGCTCACCAGTGCGGTCGGTCTGTTGCTCGGTGGGTTGGCGCACGGCGTCGGATGGCCGGTCGCCGTTGGCGGCTCGCAGTCGATCGCTGATGCGTTGGTGAAGCGGCTCGAGTCGTTGGGTGGAGAAGTACGGCTGTCACACCCGGTGGCGTCGATGGGCGACGTCCCCGCGTCGAAGGTTGTGCTGTTCGATGTGACGCCGCGGCAGCTGCTGCGCATTGCCGGTGATGAACTGCCGGAGGCGTACCGCAGGAAGCTTGCTCGATGGCGCTATGGCGCTGGCGTCTTCAAGATGGACTGGGCTCTCGATGCGCCGGTCCCATGGACTGACGAGCGACTAGTCGGCGCTGGCACTGTTCACCTCGGCGCCACCTTCGACGAGATCGTCATCGCGGAACGCGAGGTAGCCAATGGGCGAGTGGCCGAGCGTCCTTATGTGCTCGTGGTTCAGGCCACAGATGCCGACCCGTCCCGGGCGCCGGAGGGT
>JAJKIB010000241.1 GCA_021154745.1 Mycobacterium sp. | reverse complement strand
GTCGAGCCGTTGCAGCGGCGGCCTTGACGATAGGCACGGTCAGCGCGAAGCCAAGCGCGATCTGGGCGCAGAACAGTGCAGACATCGCGACGACGGCGATGGTGCCCGTTCTGCCAAGCACGATCAGGATCGATGCCGCGAACACTCCGACGGCGCCAAGCCCGATAGTGATCCGCAGCCATCGAGGCACGCGGTCCGCCGCTGAAACCCCGACCGGTGCCAACGCCTCGATCGGTGAAACCTTGTACACCTGCCGTGCGGCCATCGCTGACGCCACCACGCTGGTGAGCACCGTCGTCGCAAGGGCCGCTGGTACTGCGTAACCGGACAACCAGTACTCGACGCGAGCTTCGAGCCCTTGGGTGATTGCCGGAGGCAAGCGACCAATCGCGATGCGGCCTAGCAGTATTCCGAGGCCGGACCCGATGGCGCCGCCGATCACCCCGAGAATCGCCGCCTCGGCGAGCATGTCGCGAACGATGGTGGCTCGGCCGCCGCCGATCGCGCGCAGCATCGAGATGACCGGCCGGCGCTGGGTGATCGCCATGGTCATCGTGGTGTAGATCAGGAACGCGCCGACCACCAATGCGACCACCGCGCCCATCAGGGCCATGTAGTTCATCATCTTGACTCCGTCGCCGGCCCTGGCTGCCCGCATACTCGGGGGTGCGACGACCGCGCGGCCGTTCACGACATTGGTGATCGAAGTGCGAACTGTCGCAAGGTCGGCGCCCGGTTTGGTGGTGATCAGTATCGAGTCGAGCTGACCTTGTCGGCGTGTGACGTTCTGCGCCAACGCAAGTGGGGCGAGGACATAGTGTCCACCGTTGAGATCCCTGAGTTGCTTGCCCTGAAGTACGTCGGCGACCGTCACCTCGCCCGAGCCGAGCTGGAACTTGTCGCCCTTGCGCTGGCCGACGGCCGGCCCGACCTGAACACCGTCCGGCGTTTGTGACAGCTGTTCCACCGGTCGTGCGACGGCGTTCTTCAAGGCGCCACCCAACTCGGCGCTGCTCTTGTCCGCGCCGAAGAGAAGAACCGGTCCCGACGGCGTCGGCACAGACATCCGTATCATCGGCGCCGCGGTCGCGACACCGGGCACTGCCGCTACTTCGGCAGTGATCGCGTCGGGAAACCCAGCGTCGGTGATGCCGGACACCTCGAGCGCGGCGATGCCGGCGATCCGGTCGGCCAGACGGTTGACCGACCCGGTGATCGAGCCGAAGATGCCGAACACCGCGACCAGATACATTGCGGACACGGCCATCACGGCGATTGAGGCGATCGTGCGCCGGCGATGCACAGCGAGCTCCCGCAGGCTGAACAGGCGTAGCCGGCTTGCCGCGGCCGTGATCGTCGAACCGGGTTTCACCCCGGCACCACCGACATCTCGTCGGAACCGAGCCGACCGTCCTGCAGCGTGATCACCCGATCGGTCGCGGCTGCGGCATCCGAGTTGTGGGTCACCATCACCACCAGCCGACCGCGGCCCTGTTCATGCGCGACCTCGGCAAGTAGCGCCAAGATGGAAGCGCCCGTTGCGGAATCGAGGTTTCCTGTTGGTTCGTCGGCCAGGATCAGCGGGGGGTCCATCATCAGTGCCCGCGCTACCGCGACGCGCTGCATTTGGCCGCCCGAGAGTTCGGAGGGTCGGTGCTCTGTCCGGTTGCCCAGCCCGACCTTCTCCAGCAGCCGAACCGCTTCCGGTTTGACCTTGCCCAGTCGGACGCCGTCGAGGAGCTTCGGGACGGCCACGTTTTCCCATGCCGACAGCGTCGGCAGCAGGTTGAAGAACTGAAAGATGAATCCCACGCGGTGGTGGCGAAACTCCGACTGCTGCTCATCGGTGAGGCGGCCGATCTCCTCGCCGTCGAATGTGATCGACCCGGCGTCCGGCGAGTCCAATGCGCCGAGCAGATGCAGCAACGTGCTCTTGCCTGCGCCCGACGGCCCGACGACCGACACGAATTGCCCGCCCGTGAGGCGCAGGCTGATTTCGTCGAGTGCGCGCACCGATTGACCGCCGACCGTGTACTCACGCACCACGTTGCGGAGCTCGATGGTCAGTTCGTGCTCACGCGTATCGGAAGCATCGCTCATCGCGCCCATCCCCGCTTCCGACAGTTTGCTGCCGGCAGCATGAGCAGCTTACTCCCGACTGCGTTTGGCCAAACTTCCATTTCGGCAGCGGGCCGGAGAAGCGGTGTCTACAGTTAATTTTATTCGCGTCAATAAAGGCGTAAACCCACAGAAGGGGGTCGAACGATGACCTTTCTGCTCCAATCGCGGCAATTAATCATTCTGAGCGGATTCGCGCTCGCAGTCTCGGCGGCTCCGGCGGTCGCCGCTTTCGTCGCGCCGGCTTCGACGCCGACTCCCGTCGCCGAGTGTATGGCTGGTGAAGTAGCGGACGCTGCGACCGGCGTTTGCATGCCAGGCGCGTCAGGTGAAGCGCCGGTGGCCATCGCGGGAAATCCAGACCTCCCTGCGGTCGATGGAATTCCGTGCACCGGAGCCAACACCGGGGAATGCATCGGACTGCAGGAGTCCCAGGGTGGAGGGCACGTACCAGTTCCGTAAGCAGCATCCGCGCGAGGCGTTTCACCTGCGGAAATGGGTACGTTGGTCGCTGTTTTGTGACCCCGTCGTGACAACTTCGTGACATTTGCCCGGGGTTTCTCGTAGGGTGCTCCCGTGGGCAGGCACTCTTTAGCCAGCGATCGGCGGAAATCGCCGGTGGCCCTGGCTGCGCTCATCGCCCCGGCAGCGCTGTTCTTCGCGGTCGGGTCGGATGTGAATCCACTTGCCGCCAGTCGCGACGCAAAGCCAGTCCCGGCCCCCGTTGCGCCGGTTGCCGACACTGCGCCGTTCGAGATCGTCGCAGCGGCACCGATCGCAGCTTCGGCGACTCCGTTCGAGGGACTGTCGAGTACGAGTGCCGTTCCCGCCCAGGTGGTTTCGGCATCCAGATGGCGAGTCGTCGATATTCCCAAGGCCTTGCCCGCCGGGGTCGCACCGGAGCGAGGCCTACAGGTCAAGACGATCTTGGTCTCTCGCATTATCAGTGCGGTGTTCCCCGAGATTCACGAGATCGGCGGCGTTCGACCCGATGCACTCAGGTGGCATCCCGACGGGTTGGCGTTGGACGTGATGATTCCGAACCCCGGCAGCGACGCGGGCATCGCGCTCGGCAATCAGATCGTCGCGTACGTGTTGAAGAACGCGACTCGGTTCGGGATTCAAGATGCCATCTGGCGTGGCACCTACTACACGCCCGACGGCCCGCAGAGCGGTGGCGCTGGGCATTATGATCACGTCCACATCACGACGACCGGAGGCGGATACCCCACCGGCGGGGAAATCTACTACCGCTGAGCCGGGCCAACCGTGGACAGCGCACGGCAGCCAACATGATGGGAGCCGGCGTGACGGTTGACGGCGGCATTGTCCCCGCGCTCTGAGGTGCGAAACTGCGGTTGCCTCCAACGAAGGGTAAGTGCGGTGCGATGGCGGGTGCGACTCGTGGCCAGTGCGGCGGTCACCGCGGCTCTGGCGGGATGCGCGACATCGCTGCCATTGGGTGAGTTACCGCTGCGACAGGTGTCTGAGACGGCACTGACTGGTGGTCCGGTTCGGTTTGACTACACCGCGCTGGACGTCGGACGGGGGCGACTGTTCATCGCCCACATGGGCGCAAGTGAACTCATCGAGGTCGACGTCCACGCACACGCCGTGGTGCGCACGCTGCCTGATCTGTCTGATGTCCACGGAGTGATCGTGGTTCCCGATGAGCATCGCGTGTACGCCACCGCGACCGGCACCAACCAGCTTGTCGCCATCGATGAGAACTCCGCGAATGTCGTCTTCCGCGCCCCGACCGACACCTATCCCGACGGGCTCGCCTATGACCCTGTCCGGCGCACCGTGTGGACCACCAATGAGGCTGCCGGCACCGAAACAGTGATCGACGCCGACACCGGTGCAGTCCGCGCGACGGTCGGGATGGGCGGTGAGGTGGGAAACGTCGTGTACGACACGGTTGTCGACCAGATGGTGGTGGCGGTACAAGGTCGGAACGACCTGGCCATCGTCGACCCTGTCAGTTTGTCTGTGACAGCACGCATTCCGACACCAGGCTGCGACCACCCGCACGGTCAGGCGCTCGACGACAGCGACCAGGTGATGTTCGTCGGCTGCGAAGCCAACGCCACAATCGTCACGGTCGACCTGGCCAACCGAGCCGTGATTGACCATCACGGGGTCGGCGAAACGCCCGATGTGTTGGCCTACGACCCTGGCGCTGGCCGCGTCTACGTCGCCGCCGAAAGCGGCTGGGTCAGCATTTTCGATCATGCCCACGGGCATCTGACCACGCGGGGTTCGGCGCATCTGGCCGATGGCGCACACTCATTGGCTCTCGACCCCGCGACGGGCCACAGCTACTTTCCGGTCCCCAAAGGACGCGACGGTTCTCCCGTGCTGTGGGAATTCGAACGCACGTGAGGAACCGGTTCAACACGTGGAATCGATGACGGGAATAGAACCCGGAATGCATGAATGGCGCAACCAACCCGATTAATCAAGTACCTGCCGGGTCGGATGGCCATTGTTTATTCTCAACGGGCAGAGACAGCTTCGTCACGCGACCGTGTCTCGCATACGTATGACGACGCGCGAGGAGATGGTTCCGATGATCTGGCTCTTGCAAATTCCGCCGCTGATCGTCGGCACTCTTACGGTAATTATCGTCGTCACACTGTCGGTCGTCGGGCTTTTTATTTTCCGCCGGCTCGTGTCACAAACTCGGCTCGAAAACGCGCATAGTGTGTCGGGAGAAGTGTTCTTCTCCCTCGCCGGGGTTCTCTACGCGGTGCTCGTCGCGTTCGTCGTCGTGGTCGTGTGGGAACAATTCGGCGACGCTGAAAAGGCCGCAGAATCAGAGGCCAGCGCCATCGCCGACCTGCTCCGGGACTCGCACGCGTTTCCGCCCGCGGACCGCCCACAAGTGCAGCAGGCGCTGATCGCCTATCTCAATGACGTCCGCAACGACGAGTTCCCGCGGATGCGCAAGGGCGAGGCGATTGAGCAACAGTCGGAACAACTGACAGCCGTGTGGGACTCATATTTGAAGATCCAGCCGGTGACCAGGACGGAGATTGCCTTCTACGATCAAGCTATCCACAGGTTGGACGACTTGAGTACCAGTCGGAAAGAACGCATTGCGACCAGTCAAGCGGAGATACCCGGTGAATTGTGGGTTCTACTGATTGGCGGCGGAGCGATCGTGATGGCATTCACGTTCATGTTCGGCACGCCCGATGTCGTGGTCCATGCCACCGCCGTCGCGTTGACCGCCGCATTGATGGGCTTTGTGATGTATCTGATCTTCGCTCTGGAGCATCCCTTCGTCGTAACGCTGTCGGTCAAACCCGAGCCCTACAATCACGTGCTCGAGATTTGGCTGCACGAGGAGGCGCGCCACTGATGTGGAGCCGATGACGGGAATCGAACCCGCGTATTCAGCTTGGGAAGTCGATTCGGCACGACTATGGCTGTATTCGCGCGACCGCTGAAGTACACCACCTGCAAAAACATGTCCGTGTGGGTCCGTGCGCGTCCACCGCGGTTGCCCAGGGTTGTGACGGTACGAGGGAGCGGCGTTAGGTTCGAATTCTCGGCCCGTCACCCTAGATCCCCATGAGTGGCGGGCCGAAACATGTGACGGCGTACAACTCACCCGCCGAGCGCCAGTATGCCCTACCCGGTGGGGTCCGGGTCGGGGTTACGGGTAGTC
>JAJKIB010000240.1 GCA_021154745.1 Mycobacterium sp. | reverse complement strand
CTGCCGAGGCGGACCTGGAACTGCTCGACGATCTGCAGATGCCGATCAAGGCGCTCAACGCCAGCCTGTAATGGCGGCCAAGTTCAACGTCTACACTGGCGGGCCCGCGGGCGGAGCAGTCCCGACCGCCGCGCAACTCGGCCTGGAACCACCCCGGTTCTGCGCGGAGTGCGGCCGCCGCATGGTGGTACAGGTGCGCCCCGACGGCTGGTCGGCGAAATGCTCCCGCCACGGTGAGCAGGACTCCAAGGACCTTGAGGACTTCCGATGAGCGCTTGCGCGAAGAGATGATGACAACGATGAATGAGGTTGCTCCGCCGCGTATTTCGCGCCGCCGCGCCGTGACGACCACGGTTGCCGGCCTGACATTGGCCGGCGTAGTGGTCGGGGCGCTGTGGGCCTGGCTGGCACCGGTGGTCCACGGCGTGGTTGCGCTGACCAAGAGCGGCGAGCGGGTCAAGGCGTTCCTGGGCAACGAGGCCGACCATTTCTTCATCGCCGCCTTCCTGATCGTTGGCATGCTCGGCGCGGTCGCGGTGGTCGCGGCCGTGCTGCTGTGGCAGTGGCGTGCGCACCGGGGTCCGGCGATGGTGGCCGCGCTGGCGATCGGTGTGGCCGCCGCCGCGGGTGCAGCGGCAGGCGTCGGCGCGGTCCTGGCACGGTGGCGCTACGGCGCGATCGACATCGCCGGGGCGCCCGTCACGCCGGAACATCGCGTGCACTACGTCATCGAGGCGCCCGCGGTGTTCTTCGGGCATGGGCCGCTGCAGATCGCGGCGACCGTCCTGCTTCCCGCCGCTGCCGGTGCGTTGGTCTACGCGTTGATGGCGGTGTCGACGGCGCGCGACGATCTCGGCGCCTGGCCGCCGGTCGACGAAGCGGTGATCGGCCCGCCCGTCACAACGGAGAGCGCTCTACCGTCCGCCCAGTGACGACCTTCGCGGCGATTTTCACCAGCCGTGCCATACCGACATAGGTCAGTGGGTTCAGCAGCGTCGGCCACGTCGTCCGCACCAGGTGCTCGTCGAGCGGCTTGCCGTTGAATCGGTCGGTGAGCCAGCGCAGCGTCATCGGCGCCGACATCGGATGCAGCAGCATGTGCTCGCTGAACATGTCGCGGTGGTAGGTCACCGAGGCGCCGCCCGACTGGTAGGTGTCCGTCAGCTCGTCGATGTCATCCACCGAAACGATGCGGTCATGCACCGCCTGCACGATGAGCACCGGCGGCGTCGGCACCGCAGTGCCCAGCTTGATGCTCTCGAACACGTGCTGCACCGCGGGGGTCGACAGGATCTGCTCGAGCGGCTGGTCCACCAGCTTGCCCATGTCCATGCCGATGAGGCGAAGCACCGCGTGGGCGGTCGTCATCTTCTCGATCCGCAGCAGCATCGCCTTGCCCTCGTCGGTGGCGTGCTCCTGGATGACTTTGTCGAGCTCGGGATAGATGTGCGTCAGCGCGGCCACCACCATGGCCGGCAAGCCGGAATAGAAGCTGCCGTTGAGGCGGCGGAACGCGTGTCCTAGGTCGCCGACCGGCGACCCGAGCACCGCTCCGACGATGTTGAGTTCGGGCGCATACGAGCCGCTCACCTCGGCGGCCCATGCACTGGCGAGGCCGCCGCCGGAGTAGCCCCACAGGCCGACCGGGGCGTCGGGCGACAGTCCGAGCCGCTCGTAATGCAGCGCGGCACGGACGCCGTCGAGGACGTGGTAGCCCGGTTCGTACGGGGCGCCCCACATACCCTTCGAGCCCTCATGGTCGGGCACCGACACTGCCCAACCCTCCGCGAGGGCCGCGGCGACGAGGAAGAACTCGAACTGCGCCAGCGCGCCGATGGCCCTGGCGCCACGGCGCAGTGCGTACGAGGGGAAGCACCGGCCGGCCACCGCGTCGATCGCGCACTGGTAGGACACGAGCGGAACCGGGCCTGCGGCGGCGCGTTCCGTTGGCACGATCACCGTGGTGGCCGTGGCCTGCGGCATCCCGTGTAGGTCGGTCGTCCGGTACAGCAGCTGCGTGGCGGTGAACTGCTGCCGAACCAGCCCCATAAAGGCCAGCTCAACGTCACGGGAGCGCAGCACAGTGCCGGGGTGGGCATGCTCGAAACCTGGCGGCGGTTCGTAAAACGGGTCTTTGGCGGGGACGACGGGTCGAACCTTGCGCTCCACTTCCTCGTGGAGTGGCTGGCCGATCCATTCGGCACCCGTTGACCGCGCCGCGCTGCCCAAGTCCATCCGGACATTCTTACCTTAAGAGGGCATTAAGAAGCCACTCGACTCACCCAGGAGGGCGCAACGCGGCGAATTCGTCGGTCACCCGGTATCGCGAGTCGGTGAAGCGGTACAGCGCGGCTGGCCGGCCACCGCTGCGCCCCGAACGCGCCACAGTGCCCGTGCGGGTGATGACGTTGCGCCGCTCCAACACCCGCTGCAGGTTGGTGGCGTCGACCTGGTAGCCCAGCGTCGCGCTGTAGATGTCGCGCAGTGTGGACAGTGCGAATTCCTTTGGCGCCAGGGCGAATCCGATGTTCGTGTAGGACATCTTGGCAGCCAGGCGGATGCGGGCGTGCTCGACCATCGGGCCGTGATCGAACGCCATCGGCGGCAGTTGACTCACCGGATGCCAGCGGGTGTCCGGCGGCAGTTCGGGCGTCGCGGGGGAGGGCACCAGCCCGAGGAATGTCGACGCGATGGTCCGGACGCCGGGAACGCGGTTCGGGTCCGAAAACACAGCGAGCTGTTCGAGGTGAGCAAGTTCACGTAGGTCGACTTTCTCGGCGAGCTGGCGACGAACGGAGCTGGTCAGGTCTTCGTCGTCGCCGAGCCGGCCGCCCGGCAGGGACCACTTTTCGCGCTCCGGATCCCGTGCACGCTGCCATAACAGCACGTGAAGCTCCGGTTTCCGGGAGTCGACACCTCGTGCCTGGAACACGACAGCGAGCCCCTCGTGAGCGGTGCTAGTATGTGGCATGTTTTCGATTATAAGTCGAAAACCTCCGACGGGATTGAGGAGGCGGCCATGACGGTTCTGGACCGTATGCCCGCAGGCGATCTGGTTACCCGAATCACCGATGGTCCGACCGGTTATTCCGGCGTCGACGGCGACGAGGAATGGGCGGCCGAGGTGCGCCGCCTGGCCGACCTGCGCGGTGCGACGCTCCTGGCGCACAACTACCAGCTGCCGGCCATCCAGGACGTCGCCGATCATGTCGGTGACTCGCTGGCGCTGTCGCGGATCGCCGCCGAGGCGCCCGAAGACACCATCGTGTTCTGCGGTGTGCACTTCATGGCAGAAACCGCGAAGATCCTCAGCCCGGACAAGACGGTGCTCATCCCGGACCAGCGGGCCGGCTGCTCGTTGGCCGACTCGATCACCGCCGACGAACTGCGCGCATGGAAGGCCGAGCATCCCGGCGCCGTCGTCGTCTCCTACGTCAACACGACGGCCGCGGTGAAGGCCGAGACCGACATCTGCTGCACGTCGTCGAACGCCGTGGAGGTGGTCGCGTCGATTCCCGAGGGCCGCGAGGTGTTGTTCTGCCCCGACCAGTTCCTCGGCGCCCACGTGCGGCGCGTCACCGGCCGCAAGAATCTGCACGTATGGGCCGGCGAATGCCACGTGCACGCGGGGATCAACGGCGACGAGCTCTCTGATCAGGCCCGGGCGCATCCCGACGCCGAGCTCTATGTCCACCCCGAATGCGGCTGCGCCACTTCTGCTTTGTACCTCGCCGGCGAGGGCGCTTTCCCGGAAGACCGGGTCAAGATCCTGTCGACCGGCGGCATGCTCGACGCGGCCCGCGTCACCCATTCGCGACAGGTGCTGGTTGCCACCGAAGTCGGCATGTTGCACCAACTGCGCCGCGCCGCACCGGAAGTCGACTTCCGTGCGGTCAACGACCGGGCGTCGTGCAAGTTCATGAAGATGATCACGCCTGCCGCGCTCCTGCGATGCCTGGTGGAAGGCGCCGACGAGGTCGACGTCGATCCGGAGACCGCAAGGCGGGCCCGCGCCAGCGTGCAGCGGATGATCGAGATCGGCCAGCCCGGCGGCGACGAATGAGCGCCCAATTCGCCTGTGGCGGTGGCGGCTACTGGCAGCAGCGCGCTGACGTCGTTGTCATCGGCACCGGCGTGGCTGGTCTGGTGGCCGCCCTGGCGGCGCATCGGCGCGGCCGCAAGGTGGTGGTGCTGAGCAAGGCCAGCGAGACCGCGACGTTCTACGCACAGGGGGGCATCGCCGTAGTGCTGCCGGACGCCTTACGGGAAGACGGAGACTCGATCGAGGCGCACGTCGCCGACACCTTGGCCGCCGGTGGCGGCTTGTGCGATCCGGATGCGGTGCGCTCGATCGTGGCCGACGGCTATCGCGCGGTCGCCGAATTGGTCGACGACGGAGCGCGGTTCGACGAGTCGGCGCCGGGACAGTGGGCGCTCACCCGCGAGGGTGGGCATTCGCGACGCCGCATCATCCACGCCGGCGGCGACGCGACGGGCGCGGAAGTGCAGCGAGCCCTCGATCACGCCGCGGCGCGGCTCGACATCCGGCGCAACCACGTCGCACTCGAGTTGCTCCAGGCGGATGGCGCGGTGACCGGTGTGCTGGTGCTCAACGACGACGGGCTCGGCATCGTGCACGCGCCGTCGGTGATCCTGGCGACCGGCGGACTGGGTCACCTGTACACCGCGACCACGAACCCCGAGGGGTCGACGGGCGACGGCGTCGCGTTGGCGATGTGGGCGGGCCTGCCGGTCAGTGATCTCGAGTTCATCCAATTCCACCCGACCATGCTGTTCGACGGTTATGCCGGCGGCCGGCGCCCGCTGATCACCGAGGCCGTCCGGGGTGAGGGCGCGATTCTCATTGATCGGCAAGGGAATTCGATCACAGCCGGAGTGCATCCGATGGGCGACCTGGCACCACGGGATGTGGTGGCCGCGGCGATCGACGCGCGGCTTGCCCTGACGGGTGATCCGTTTGTGTATCTCGATGCGCGCGCCATCAAGGGCTTCAAGAAGCGCTTCCCGACCGTGACGGCGGCCTGCCTGGCGGCGGGCATCGATCCGACGCGCGAACCGATTCCGGTCGTGCCGGGCGCGCACTACAGCTGCGGCGGTGTGGCGACCGACGTGTACGGGCGCACCGAACTGGCGGGCCTGTTCGCGGCCGGCGAGGTGGCCCGCACCGGCTTGCACGGCGCAAACCGGTTGGCGTCCAACAGCCTCCTGGAGGGTCTGGTCGTCGGCAGCCGGGCGGGTAAGGCGGCTGCCGAGCACGTCGTCGATGCCGGGCCGAGCCGTGCGATTTTGCCGGAACGGTCCATGCGTTGGGCCTTACCGCGGGCCGACCTGCAGCGGGCGATGACGCGCTACGCGTCGGTGGTCCGCGACGGCGACGGACTCGAGCGGCTCGCGAAGGAACTCGACACCGCGACGCCACGTGTTCTGAAGTCACGCAGCGACTTCGAGGACGTCGCGCTGACCACTACGGCCGGTGCGGTCGCCGCCGCGGCGCTGGCCCGCACCGAGTCCCGCGGCTGCCACCACCGTTCCGATTACCCGGAGACCGACCCGGCGCAGGCTATCTCTGCTCCTCGCGTGCGCGAAGCGCACAGCCTCGTTCCCGCGGTGGCGTGCTGCTGATGGAGCTCAGTGCCGACGAGCTGACCGAGGCTCGCAGGGTGATCGCCCGCGCCCTGGAAGAGGATCTGCGCTACGGGCCCGACGTCACCACGTTGGCGACGGTGCCCGCCGATGCGACGACGACCGCGTCGATGGTCACCCGTGAGCCGGGCGTGATCGCGGGCGTTGACATCGCGCTGTTGGTGTTGGACGAGGTGATCGGGCCGGACGGTTACCGAGTCAAGCACCGGGTGGACGACGGTGCGCGACTGGAGGCCGGCGCCGCGGCGCTGATCGTGGAGGCGTCGACGCAGGGTCTGCTGACTGCCGAGCGCACGATGCTGAATCTGGTGTGTCACCTGTCGGGGATCGCGACGACGACGGCGGCGTGGGTCGATGCGGTGGAGGGCACCACGGCCAAGATCCGCGACACGCGCAAGACGCTGCCGGGGCTGCGGGCGCTGCAGAAGTACGCCGTGCGCGTCGGCGGGGGCGTCAACCATCGGATGGGTCTTGGCGACGCCGCGCTGATCAAGGACAACCATGTGGCCGCGGCGGGTTCGGTGGTCGCCGCGCTGCGCGCTGTTCGCGAGGCCGCACCGGATTTGGAGTGTGAGGTCGAAGTCGATTCGCTCGAGCAGCTCGACGAGGTTCTCGCCGAAGACGTGGAACTCGTTCTGCTGGACAACTTTCCGGTGTGGCAGACGCAGATCGCAGCGCAGCGCCGCAACTCCCGTTCTCCGGCGACAAAACTCGAGTCGTCCGGTGGGTTATCGCTTGAAACCGCGGCCGAGTATGCGGGTACCGGCGTGGATTACCTCGCTGTTGGTGCCCTCACTCACTCGCTGCGCACGTTGGATGTTGGTTTAGACGTTTAGGAATGTCTTTTAGTGGCAATCGTCATTG
>JAJKIB010000239.1 GCA_021154745.1 Mycobacterium sp. | reverse complement strand
CAGACGCCGCGCAGCTTCGCGTGGCGACGTCGATGTGGACGATCGCAGTGCGTGAGCGTGAGCGCAGCCTTTGACGTCGCGTTTCGATCTGCGAAACATCGTTGAGGGATAAAGGTTAGGTGCCTGATGTCACCTTCCCCGCTGCTGCGGGGCCGCTCCCCGCATATCTTGCGGTTCCCGATCGCGAGGGACCGTGGCCTGGCGTCGTTGTCGTCCATGACGTTCTCGGCATGACGTCGGACTTGCGGCGGATCACCGACCGCTTCGCGACCAGCGGGTTTTTGGCAATCGCCCCTGCGCTGTACCGGCGCGGCATCAAGGTCAGATGCGTCATCAGCACGGTGTGGGCGCACTTCGCCGGTAGCGGCACCGCTTTCGACGACCTCGTCGCCGCCCGCGAATACCTCGCTGCTGACCCGCGCTGCACAGAAAAGGTCGGTTTGGCTGGATTCTGCATGGGCGCGGGATTCTGCATCCAATTGGCGCCGAGCGGGAAGTTCGATGCGACAGCACCGAACTACGGCATGATGCCCAAAGACGTTGCCGTGCTGAAGGACGCGTGCCCGGTCGTGGCGAGCTTCGGCGCCAAAGACCGCATCGTGGCGCGCGGGACTGCGGCCCAGCTCGAGGCCGTGTTGGCCCAAGGCGACGTGCCCCGCGACATCAAGGAATACCCGACTGTTGGCCACAGCTTCATGAACGAGTGGGGCACACCGGCTCCCTTTCGCATCGTCGAACGAATTGCCGGGATGGCGTACTCAGCACCCGAGGCCGAGGACGCCTGGCGGCGCATCGTCGCCTTCTTCAGCGAACAACTCGCCTGAACCGCGATCGCCCGCTTGGATAACCGATCGCGGTCGGCTGCCCGACCGCCACCGTTGTCCCTTCCGGCAGCCCGTATCGTTAGCGCAGTTCAAAGCGTCGGACCTCCACGAAGGGCGGCATGGAGACCCAAGACGGTGCTACGTACAGCGCGCAGATCCTGGACCCGGACGACCCCGCAGATAGCGCGGTGTTGGAACGGCTGCGGGCAGATCCCAACGTGGACTTCCTTGACCACCGCGACGCGCAACTCACTGGTCTGCACAGGCTTCGGCCGCCGCCTAATCCTGAGCTCTTGGGGGAGCCGGGTCGGTGGGCCTATTTCCCGTGGCGGCGAACGGCAGTTGCGGTATTGGGCCAGCAGGGCTTTCGCGCGGTGCGCCTCGATCGCAATCGCAACAACATCACCACCCGCGAGCAGGATCGGCTGGGCGCGCTACGCATCGGCGTCGCCGGGCTCAGCGTTGGGCATGTCATCGCGCACACCCTGGCTGCTCAGGGGCTCTGCGGGCAGCTTCGACTCGCCGACTTCGATCAGCTCGAACTGTCGAACCTGAATCGGGTGCCGGCCACCGTGTTCGACCTTGGGCTCAACAAAGCCCACGTAGCGGCGCGCCGGATCGCCGAGCTTGACCCCTACCTGCCGGTCGAGGTCCTTGCCAGCGGACTGACGGTCGACAACTTCGATGAGTTTCTCGACGGCCTCGACATCCTTGTCGAGGAGTGCGATTCGCTCGAGATGAAGGCCGTCCTGCGTGAGGGCGCACGCGCGCGCGGCATTCCGGTGTTGATGGCCACCGGTGACCGCGGGATCGTCGACGTGGAGCGCTTCGATCACGAACCGCAGCGTCCGATCCTGCACGGCCTGCTCGGTCAGCTCGACCTTGATCTGCTTCCTGGCATGAGTAGCCGCGAGAAGATCCCGCACATCCTGCGTCACCTTGAGGCCGAACGGCTTTCACCTCGTGCCGCGGCTTCGCTCATCGAGATCGATCGCTCGTTATCTACCTGGCCCCAGCTGGCCTCCGACGTCGTCTTGGGCGCGTCGGTGCTTGCCGAGGCGGTACGCAGACTCGGGCTCGGCGAAGAATTGCGTTCGGGCCGCGCCCGCATCGACGTCCGCTGGGCGTTGAACCAGCTCGACGAACCCGACATCGCCGGCGACGAGCATCGCCCCGTTACCGCGGAACACCGGGAGAAACCTGACCTTCCTGGTGTTGCCGGCGTAATCGCCGCCGCTGCGATCCGCGCGCCCTCGGGCGGAAACGTCCAACCCTGGCGAATCGTGGCCGCGCCCACCGGCATCGCCATTAGCGTTGCCCCAGAACACACTTCGGCCATGGACGTTGGTTTCCGCGCGAGCGCCGTCGCGCTCGGCGCAGCTGTGTTGAACGCGAAAATCGCCGCATCCGCCCATCACGTGCTGGGGCCGGTCAGTTTCACCGACGATGAAGATCGTTCCCCGCTGCGGGCGGCCATGCGCCTCGAAGACGGCAGCGATCCCCGGCTCGCTGACCTGTTTGATCTGATGATCGCGCGCGAAACCAATCGCAATCACGGCACGCCACATCCCCTCGCCGATGACATCGCCGGACCGGTGCAAGCCGCCGCGAAGCGAGAGGGCGCGCGGCTACAGCTGCTGACCGCCCGAGACGCCATCGAAACGGCGGCAACGATCCTCGCCGCATCCGACCGCATCCGATACCTCACTCCGCAGCTACATAAGGAGATGGTCGCCGAATTGCGCTGGCCCGGAGACGCAGACCCCGACACAGGCATCGACGTTCGAAGCCTCGAGCTCGACGACGGCCAGCACGCACTGCTGGGCATCCTGCGCCGCGCCGATGTCATGGCCCACCTCGCGCAATGGAACGCGGGCAGCGCGCTGGGTGACGACACACGAGACCGGATCCTGGCCAGCTCCGCGTTGGCCGTCGTCAGCGTGGCCGGACACGCCTTGCGCGACTACGCCAGGGGCGGCTCGGCCGTCGAGGCAGTATGGATCACCGCACAGGGACTGGGCCTGAGTGTGCAGCCGGTGTCGCCGGTGTTTCTCTACGCGCAGAGCCGAGCCGAACTCGACGAGTTATCGCCAGACTTCGCCGACGAGTTAGACCAGCTGCAGCGAGAATTCGGCGACCTCACCCACGCTTCGTCGGACGAGTCGGTGGCGCTGGTTTTGCGGTTGACGAGCGCGCCGCCGGCATCGGTACGAAGCCGGCGCGCTGTTGACCGCGTCCGGCTGCTTTCCGACTAGCAGTGCGGGCTGCTGCAGCCGGTACAGTGCTGGCATGCCGGACGTCATGGATTGGGATGCCGCCTACCGTCACGAGATTTTCGGAGGCGCGCCGCCGTGGAATGTTGATGAGTCCCAGCCAGAGTTCGCCGAGCTGATTCGGCAGGGAAAGCTGCGCAGCGAGGTGCTCGACGCCGGGTGCGGCGTCGGTGACACGGCACTCGAGCTCGCCGCGCAGGGCTACTCCGTGGTGGGCATCGACGTGGCGGCCACGGCGATCAATGCCGCGACCAAGGCCGCCGAGGAACGCGGCTTGACCAACGCCACGTTCGTCCAGGGCGATATCACCTCAGCACTTGAGGGCGACGAGGGGCGGTTCGCGACAATCTTGGACTGCACGCTGTTTCACTCATTGCCGATCGAGGCCCGCGACGGCTACCTTCAGGCGGTGCACCGCGCGGCCGCGCCCGGCGCGGCGATGCACATGCTGGTGTTCACCACCGACGCGTTACCGACCGACTCCCCTTGTCCGATACCGAATCTGGTCACCCAGGACGAGCTGCGCGAGGCTGTCGAGAAATACTGGCAGATCGATGAGATTCGGCCTGCCTTCGTTCATGTGCAGCTGCCGGATATTCCCAACCTGCCGCCTAACCCGTCCGGGTATGACGAGAAGGGCCGCGCGAAGCTGCCGGCATTGATGCTCACCGCCCACAAGGCGTAGCCGCTGGCGGCTCACCCCGCCCGGGAGTTGCCGGCCGTTGCCCGATATCGCTTGCGCCTATGCGAAGTCGACCGGGAGGTTGCCCCGTTCGAACAACGCTTCCATCGCCGCCCCATCGACAGGCCGCGACAACAGGAAGCCCTGCGCGCGCCGACAACCCAAACCCAGCAGAGTCATTGCCGCCAAGGGGGTTTCGACGCCTTCAGCGACGACATGCAGATCGAAAGCGTCGGCCAAAGCCAGGATCGCCCGCACGATCGACAAATCATCCGGGTTGGTACCCAAGTCACTAACGAAAGATCTGTCGATCTTGAGGGTGTCGATCGGCAGAGACTTCAGGTAGGTCAGCACGCTGTAACCGGTGCCGAAGTCATCGACGGCGATCTGGACTCCGACGTCTTTCAAGCCGTAGAGAGTATCGCGGGTGGCTTCGATATCTTGAACCACAACGCTTTCGGTGATTTCCAGACATATTGCCGGGCCGTCGAGTCCAAACTCGTCCAGAGTTGCGGCCACAGTGTCGACGAAGTCGTCGGTGACCAGCTGCACCGGTGAGACGTTGATTCGCATGACGGCGTCACGGCCCAGGCCGCGTGATCGCCACATGCTGAACTCTTTACAGGCCAACCGCATCACTTGACGCCCCAATTTGCCTGCCAAGTTGATACTTTCAGCGACACCGATGAACGCGGCGGGTGGCAGCAGGCCGCGGGTGGGGTGCTGCCACCGAACCAGCGCCTCGGTCCCCAATACGGCGCCGGTGCGCATGTCGACCTCGGGAAGGTAATGCAGCACTAACGCGCCGCCACCGCTGTCGATTACACCCTCGAGGTGCAGCTCGACGTCGTTACGGATCGCGTGACGTTCTGCCATCTCGCGGGTGAAGAGTGCGGCCCTGCTGCCTCCGGAGCTCTTGACAGATAGGGCCGCCTGATCAGCCCAGCGCAGCAGATCCGAGGTGGAGTCGCATCCAGGCACGCCTACGGCCATGCCGATACTCACGGTGCGGGTGAGCATTTCGCCGTCGATGATCACGCGCTGGTGCAGACCCTGCTGCAGTTTCTCGGCGAATGACTCGACGTCGGTGAGATCCATCGGCGCGGCGGGCACCACCACGAACTCGTCGCCGCCGAAGCGGGCGATCACCGTGCCCGCGTCGACGCTCTCGCGCAGGCGCTCGGCCACGACTTTGATGAAGAAGTCACCCGCGTTGTGGCCGAGGTAGTCATTGATGGCTTTGAATCGGTCGAGGTCCAAGAACAGCAGCGCAACGGGGCCCGGCTGGCCGGCAGCCAGCCGCTGGTCGAGGTAGGCGATCAGGGTCCGGCGGTTGATCAGACCGGTGAGGTCGTCATGCTCAGCCAGGTAGTGCAACTGTTGTTCGGCGTCAACGCGGGCCTGTAGTTGAGCGAACAGCGCCGCGATCGCCTGCAGCACATTGAGTTCCGGCTCAGTCCATTCGCGATCACCGTATTTGATGAAACCCAGCACGCCGGTGGTGAGGTCACCGGACAGCAGCGGCACACACGCCATCGAAACTTCTGGCACCGCAGTGCCTTCCTCGATGGTCTTCTGATAGTCCTCAGTGGCCGGTTCCGGACGGAAGACGGTGGGCTCTTTCTGGTGCTCAGCGAGCGCGAAAACCGGGTCGGCGTCGGCGAAATACACCACCCCTATTGCCTGCATCAAGTCCTCAGTCGCCGGCGGCCACTGCGCGATGAGTACGGTCGCGCGAATCGCCTGATCGTTGCGGCGCAGAAAGCTGACGTCCACACCGAAGTGGTCGACGAGGTCGTGCAGGACGCGTTCGCTCGCAGCCACAGCGTCGGCCGCGGTGGCGCCCATCAGCTCGGCGGCAACCGCCGTCACCAACTGATCCAGGGCCCGCGTCATGTTCACACCGTAAACCCGGTCAGCCGATCAGGAGCACCCACTCGCTAAGGCCGAGCCCACCCGCACTCTTCGTTCACCCTTCGCGCGAATTGGCCGCCCATGACCGGCCAGGAGGTATTCGACCGGCAACAAGCGCAGACGTGCCCCGGGTTTGGCTGCGGCGACATCATCGACGGTGTCCGGGGCGAACCGAGGCGTTCCACGCATCGTGATGACCGCGTCGCCGGAAATCAAAGTCCGCGAGACCTCGTGCGATGCTGTCGTCGGTGTGACCGTTACAAACGTAATTGGCCGTTGTTGGCCGTTGCCGGGGTAACGGTTGCCCGGCCAGGTAGCCGTGTTCTTGTCCGGGAGAGTGCGCAGGATGTGGTTCCCCGTGTCCCTGGCCGGTGACGGCTATCGGTGTTCGCCTGGTGGCTTTTGGGTCCGGCCTGGTTGGTAGCTCTCACGCCGCGATCCTCAGGTCGCGGTGGTGTCACACCTTTCCGACGCCGGGCGGAATAGCCTTGGGCGCGACGCCCGATCACGGTGGCGGCTGCCTGGTGTCGAGTGACGTTTCATAGGGACGGCGCCAGTGCGGCGGAAGCGTTTCCCGCGGGCGCCGCGGGCCATGGTTTCCCGCCCCCGTGGTGCGGGCGTCGGCGAAGTCGAGGTCTTCGACGGCGATCGCGGTGATGCCGTGCTGGCGGGTGTAGTGCAGCAGTCTTGCGATGGCGTGGCGGACTTGGGCGTCGCGGCGTGAGGCGCTACCCGTCAGGTCGACGTGGATTTTCGGCGGCCCCGATCGGGTTGCCGTGTGCGTCGAGGTGGCGCGAATCCTTCAGCCTGGCTGCCATAGCCGTTCACTGCCTTGGCCTTTCGGCGGGCTTTGCGATCGGAAACCGTCAGCATATCCATGGTGGGGGCGACCAGCCGTTTTTCGATGGTGGCGATGGCGGACCGTAACCCGATGATGTGGCGGTAGGCGGCATCGCGCGCCCGCCGGGCCTGGTCGTCACCGCGGCAATGATGGCGTTGGCCCATCGCGCCGACGACTGCACGGTCAACTCCTTCTTACCCGCGTTGAGCCGGTCACGGCGGAGCTGCTCGGCGTCCAACCCCGGATCCACCGGTTGCGGACGTGAGACCGCGGCCAGGTCGGTCCGCCCAACGCTTTCCGAAGTTCGGCGCGGCGGTCCGACAACCGGACGCAACATCGGTGTACACCACCAGGGCATCGACGTGTGCCTGCAGCCGGGCTACTTGCCGGTCGAGGCCACCTTCGCCCTGGTGTCGCCGTGACGACACCCGCGCATACCCAACGGCCTTGCCGGTCAAGGGTTTATGGGTGATGGCATCCAGGTCGCCGATCCGAAAGATCCGCCGACCCTCGGCGCTGCGCGCGTCTGAATGGCCTGGGCGCTGTCTCGCGTGGCGACGGGCACGAT
>JAJKIB010000238.1 GCA_021154745.1 Mycobacterium sp. | reverse complement strand
GTCGGCGGAATCGCAAGCGTGGTCGACCAGGGCAACCTGCCCGCCGCGTCCGTTGGGCCGATGCTAGAGGTCGTCGTCGACGGGCTGCTCGTCTGAGCTGTTGCGCGACAGCAACGAAACCGCCGACAGGCTCGGTAGCCGTCTGATTGAGAATCCCAGACGGAGCTCGGCCTCGGATCGCCGAGGCTTGAAGCACAAGTCCGCGTTGCGCGCGCTGAAACGAAAGATCAGCGGGAGGGCAATCGGGAACGACTCTTTCTCCAGGCGACGCCTTCTACGCCCGCATGATCGCCGACGCGAACCGAGCCAGTCACCCGGTGGTAGTGAAGGACCCGTCTTGCACAACTTCGGTGACGCGCCAACCGAGGGCAACTTTGGCAGCGTCGGCAGCGGTTCGTTCACCGGCATCCCGTCTTGCCCGACGCCTGAGGTTCCGGCCGCCACGACTGGCAAACACGGTCAGTGCGTCTCCGGCCCCGCCCACGCGGGCATCAGGGGCAACGGTCTGGCTGCCATCGCCAAGGACAACACTCGCGTCGGCGAGTACGGCAGCGCCACCTGCCCTTGGTCACCAAGTGAGCTGACCCGCTGACCAAAGCCATGCCCGAAACCGCTCACGCTGACCGCACGATCGAGCGGTCCGACGGTGTGCGGGGCACCACCCTGGTATGACGCCTCGCCCGCGCCCCAACGCCCCGATCGCCGGACTGCCATCGGCGCCACCAAGGACGCCTGCAACGGCCACCGAACCACACCCCCCCATCAGACGCACGACCCCACGGCCAGAACCCACCGCAAGCAGGTACTCGGCGGGTTGATCAACGAATACCACCGAGCCGCATGACACACGATCACGTCGCGCGATCAGTATTGGCACGGGACAAGATCGCAGGGGCGGCCACCTACTAACACGGGCTCTCAGCCCACCGAACAAGACTGGCTTGCCCACCCTGCTTCACTCCCGGCGCCCCTGTCCCGGACGGTCGCACCGTATGGCGAACGACTGCACCCCACGCAGAGGCGAGCGAACACCGGAACCGGCGACGCCGACATCTTCATACCGGTTACGAATCCGATCGAGTCGACCTTCGCAACGGTGCGGCACCGGACCAAGATCACCCGTGGGCCGGGGTCGAAGGCCGCCGGCCTAGCCATGGCGTTCAAGCTAATCACGGCTGCCCAGGACCGCTGGCGCGCGGTCAACGCGCCCCACCTCGTCGCCCTCGTTCGTGCCGGAGCGACGTTCATCACCGGCAAACTCGTCGAAGGAGAAGACGATCAACAAGCAGTCACGCCGTCAGTCGAGACCGCGGCATGATCAAGATCGATCCACAGGCATTGGCAATTGCTCCGGCGGGACGGCGTGTGTCGCGATCGATGACGACACCTTCGACGACCTGCGGTGCAGCATTGTGCTCAGCTGTCCTCGACGGGTGTCGAGCTGTCCTGCGCCGGGCCATCGCCGGTGCCGGGCAGCTCCGCGTCAAGCAGCGCGGTCGAGCCGGCTGGTCTGGTGGTCACCTCTTCGCAACGGTGCTGAAGGTGGTGCAGGGACTCCGAGTCGCCCAACGGAATGGTGGCCTGCAGATGGTCGCTGTGCTGGACTTCTGGCAACTCGAGCACTGCATCGACCAAATCGGCTCGGCTGCCCGGAGGGATATAGCCGGCTTCGGCATGCAGAATCGCCCGCGCTGTTCCTGGGGCGTCGTGCGAGGTGGTCACGTCAGCTGTGGTGACCACCCGATCACCATCGCTAATTTGTAGATGCTGCTGCTTCTTGCTTGTGCTCATCATGCCTCCACGGGGATTGTTCTTGGGATTTGAGCCAAACGCGGTCCGAACCCATCGCCGATCGACGCTCGACTCGGCCGCGCGAAGTTAGGGTCTACGGCGGGCTCTGCCTGCCGGACGCTATCGCCTTCCGGTCTACCGGCCGGGCATCGGACTGCCGAGAAGATGCCACGCCGTCATACCGGTCGAGACGGACAACAACGCGACCGACAGCCGCGATACTCGCGTCGTTGAGCAGTTCGGCCGGTCCGTGTCTCGAGACGCGGCAGGCGTGCCGCTGACCTGGCCCGCGGCCGAATCCCGCATGGTCGGGGCCGGTGGGCAAAACTTGCGCAGGCATTCGGCCGCCGCAGCCGGCGACTTGCTCAATGAGTTGTTGGCAAGGCTGCCGTGGCTGGTTGATCAGCGGTGAGGTGGAGCGGCGGGCCGCGCCGGTTGGCGTGCGGTGCTGGTGTTGGCGCGCTGCTCCTTGAGGATGCGCAGCATCCTGTCGAGTTCGGGTGGGGGAACCCCCGACGCGGCTGGCGCCTGAGCAAGGAACGACTCGAGGTCGTCCGCGGTGATTGACATGGGTTGTCCTTTCAGGCTGCTTTTGAGCCTTGTGTAAGTCTAGGGCATGGGCTGACGGCGCCGCGTCCCGTCAGCGCCCACATCTGGTCACTCGACATCTTCCGATCGCCGATGCCAACGACGATGCCGCCCACCGACGCGTCAAATCGGTCAGACCGTCTAGTCTGGCCGCGACGAACCGCCTGGGTGGCGGTTGGGGTCATGATCGCTTCGTATTCGGTGGGGTCAATCGGCCGAGCGTGTCCTGTCGCCGGCGAACCTATGACGCTTTGAAGACACACGCTTTCGAAAATGCGCCTTCAGCGCTGGAGGCCCCGGATTTGCTGGGACCCGCCTCTAGACATGTCCGATTTTGGACAACATCGGAGAGCCGTCGTAGCCAGCCAACGTGGTCTGAACCACGTCACCCCGGCGAAGAAGTCAGACGACCGCAGACGGAAACCCTTATGAGATAAGGGTTCCAGAGCGGTGGCGGTGGGATTCGAACCCACGGTGGCTGTTAACCACACACGCTTTCGAGGCGTGCTCCTTTGGCCGCTCGGACACACCACCGCCGGATAGGTTACCGGACGTCGGGGGCCCGCCTTTGCGCGAAGAACCGGTCGAGCAGCGCCGCGCACTCGTCGGCGCGCACGCCGCCGATCACCTCCGGACGGTGATTGAGCCGACGGTCGCGCAGGACGTCCCACCGTGAACCGGCGGCCCCCGCCTTGGGATCCCACGCACCGAACAGCACGCGCGCAACGCGCGCGAGAACGATGGCGCCCGCGCACATCGTGCACGGCTCGAGGGTCACGGCGAGCGTGCAGCCGGCGAGCTGCCACGAGCCGAGCGCGGCGCCGGCCGAGCGCAACGCCAGCACCTCGGCATGCCCGGTGGGGTCGGCCCTGGCTTCCCGCGCATTCTGGGCTGAGGCAAGGACCCGCCCGGCCGGATCGAGAACGACCGCCCCCACCGGCACCTCGTCGGCACCCATCGCACCGCGTGCGGCTTGGAGCGCGAGCCCTACTGCATCGAGGTCGGCTCGCGAAATCACCCGCGGAGGTCTTCGAAGGCCGGCCCGCACCCGGCCTTCTCGCACACTGCGACGAGCAGGTCGACCGGTAGCGTGCCGGGGTGCGCGCACATCGCGAGCAGATCAGCGGCGGAGGTGCCGAGGTCCTCGACGATGTCCGCATCGCCGAACGGGGCGCTGTCGTGCGCCGGCAACGGTTCACCGTCGAGCAGGTCCGCCCCGTCGTCGCCGTCCTCCTCGCCGATCTCGGCGAGATCTTCAGCTACCAGCGCAGCCATCGGGTACGCGTCGGCGGCATGCCCGTCGGAGAGGAACGCGCGCGGATCATCGGCGTCGTCGTCGAGCCGGACGATAGCGGCGTACTCGTCGTCCTGCTCGATCACCAGCAACCGCACGTCGCCGGCGCGATCGCGAAGCGCATCGCCGAGGTCGGTGAGTGACTCGCAGTCCTCGAGATCCGCCTCGTCGACGGTCCAACGGTCGCGCTCGCGGATCAGCATCGCAGCGAAGTACGACATCAGCGGCCTGCCAGAGCGGCGGCGGTCGCCGCGCCGTACTGCTCAGCAATGCCCAGCCGCTCGACGATCGCGTCAAGCATCTCGTCGGGCAGTGCGTCAAGGTCGTCGAGGATGTCCTCCATCTCCTCCTCCGGAAGACCGAGATCGCTGAAAAGTTCGAGGTCGCCGACCGGCCACACCTCGTCGAGCTCATCGTCGGCCGGCGGCTCCTCACCGAGCCGGCCGATCGCCTGCTCGGCGAGCGGGAACTCGACGGCTGCGGTGAGATCGGAGAGCAGCAACGACATACGTCGCCCTTCTTGCCGGGCAATGACGAAGAACTCGTCCTGCACGCAGGCAATCACAAACGGTCCGCCCTCCGGGGGTTGCGAGCGAAGCGCCGAGAGCAGCACCCCGAGGTCACTCAGTACGGCCGGGGGGAGGGGCTCGACGCGCCACTGGGCGCCGTCGCGCAACGCGACGACAGCGAAGCCGTGCCCTGCCACGTCACACCACCCCTCGCAGGCCGAAGATGCGCCGGGTATCGATCCTGGCACGGACCAGCCAGCAGCCGGAAGTGACTGGGCGCAGGGCGATACCGTCGGCGGGTGCACGCCTCGCCGCGCCCGGGCATGTTCTCGCGGGTGGCAGTGCTCGGCCTGGGCCTGATCGGCGGATCCCTTCTGCGTGCGATCCGCGACGCCGGGATGGAGGTCGTCGGCTACGACACGGACGGCGCGACCGCCGCCGCGGTGAGCGCGTCCGGTTTTCCGGTCGCGCCGACCGACGCGAGCGCAGTGCACGGGGCGGACCTCGTCGTGCTCGCGATGCCGCTGCCCGACCTGGCCGATGCGCTGCGCTCGCTCGCCCCATATCTGGCACCCGGTGCGGTTGTGACCGACGTAGGAACGCTCAAGCAGCCGGTGTTGGCCGCAGTCCGCGCGGCGCTACCGGTGGCAACGTTCGTCGGCGGTCACCCGCTCGCCGGCGTCGAGCAGACCGGATGGAACTTCGCCGACCCGCTCTTGTTCCGGGACGCCCCCTGGGCGCTCACTCTCGAGGCCGACACGCCGCTCGCGGCCTGGCTGCGGCTCGCCGAGCTCGTCTGCGACCTCGGCGCCCGGCCGGTGCCGACCACCGCGAAGGAGCAGGACGCCGCGGTCGCCCGGGTTATCGGCCTGCCGCACGTGCTCGCCGAGGCACTCGCACTGGCCGGGCTCGCCGGCGGCCCACTCGGGTTGTCGCTCGCGGCCGGCTCCTACATGTCCGGGTCACGGGTCGCGCGCACCCGCCCGGAACTGGTTGCAACCTGGTGCGACGGCAACGCCGGCCTGGTGGATGCGCTCGACGACGCGATCGACCACCTGCGTTCGGCGCGAGACGCGCTCGCCGCCGAAGCGACGGTCCTCCCGCTCGCCCGTGCGGGACACGTTGCGCGGATCAACTGGGAGCATCGGCGGTTCGAGCCGGTGGAGGTGGCGCCGACCGTCGCCGAGTTGCGCGAGCACGGCCGCACCGGCGGTTGGCTCACCGCGGTCCTGCACGACGAGGACGGCCTGCGGCTGCTCGGCATGCGGCCCAAAACCTAGGCGCGTCCGGTACCTCCTGGGGCTGCTGAGGGCCGGTTTGCTGGCCGGCGCCTTGGCGCGGCAGCATTATCATCCTGCCGTTCGGCGGGCAATCGAGCGCGCACGCATCCCGTGGCGGTGGAGTGCGGTCCCCGCGTCCCTTATGCTGGTGGGGTTCCTCAGCGGGGCTAGCATGATGGGGTTTGCCGCCCCCATCGTCTAGAGGCCCAGGACGCCGCCCTTTCAAGGCGGTAGCACGGGTTCGAATCCCGTTGGGGGCACGGCCGCCCGGTTTCCGGGTCCAGGCCCCGTAGCGCAGTTGGTTAGCGCGCCGCCCTGTCACGGCGGAGGTCGCGGGTTCAAGTCCCGTCGGGGTCGCCACATGCATCCCGCCTTGCCGCGCCTGCTCGCGGTCTCGCACGGAACCGCCTCACCGGCGGGTTCGGCAACCGCCGCGCGGTTGGTCGACGCCGTGCGCGCCGCACGTCCGGACCGGGCGGTTGACCTGAGCTTCCTCGAGGTGGTCGCGCCCCGTTTGGCGGACGTCCTCGATGAGCGGCCCACAATCGTCGTACCGCTGCTGTTGTCCACTGGGTACCACGTGCAGACCGACATCCCGGCTGCCGTGGCGGCGCACCCGAACGTGCGGGTCGCCCGGCACCTCGGCCCGCACCCGCTGCTGGTCGATGCGCTGCTCGACCGGCTATCCCCGCTTCCGGGCGGGGGCTCGGTCGCCCTGGTCGGCGCGGGGTCGAGCCGGCCAGAGGCGGCCGCCGAACTCGCCGAGTGCAGCGCGCTGCTCGCCGACCGGCTCGGCGTTGCGGTCCCGGTCATGACCCTCGCCGACGACGTACGCGGCGCGCTCGAGCGGCTGCGGGCACCGGTTCGGGTCTCGACCTACCTGCTCGCCGAAGGGCAGTTCGTCACATCGCTGCGCCAGGCGGCCGCCGGCTTGGGCCACGTGGCAGCGCCGCTGGGCACGCACCCTGCGCTCGTCCGGCTGGTGTGGCATCGCTACGACGAAGCCGCAAGATCGCTCGAGCAGGTCCGGTAGACTTCCGGCGTTCTCACGGGAGGAACAAGCACGGCCAGGTAGCTCAGTTGGTACGAGCGTCCGCCTGAAAAGCGGAAGGTCGACAGTTCGATCCTGTCCCTGGCCACCGAAGTCCCTACAGGGCTCTGAATACCGGGCCCGCAACGAGATTTGATCGACTCGCTCGGCATTGCCTCTCGGCACGGCCCTTAGCCAGCAATAGCCGTCTCGAACGAGGCCGAAGCGCACCTGTTGCCGGTGTCCGGTCGGGCCACGCGTGCGTGATCGCAGGGTCGCGGTGGTGTTGAGTCCGGTCAGCCTTAGGAAACCGGTACTCCCCTGGCGTAGGCCGCGGGCGAGACGACCGAGCAGTTGAACGCGAAGCCGAGGTCGATCTCAGTCAGGTACCCGGCGTGGACGGCGTCCTCAATCTGTCCGTCCGTGGTCACATGGGTGATCGCGTGGTCCGCGACTGCCTTGTCCGTCCAGAGCACCTCGATAACCTCCCACGCCACGTTGAAGTCTGGCGCGCCTGGCGGGTCGGCGATGTGATCGTGTCCGGGGACGACCCCCGGATCCGTTCCGTACACCGAGGGCATCACTTGGGTCGCGACCGAGGCCACCAGCCCGTCATGGTCCGGGCAGTTGCCGGGAACACCCATGCAGTTCAACGTGCCGCGGGTTCCGGGCGGGTACTCGACAAGGTACAGCGGTGACCTCGCGTGGCCGTTGGAGACCGCTGGGAACGGGGCGCCTGCCGGGGTCAGGAGGTACATCAGCGCACCCGTGTCGGCGTTGTACGCCGGTTCAATCGCGGCGTGGCCGTTTCCCAGGACTCGCTCGCCGGACGGCAAAGTCGCAGAGGATGCGGAAGAAACACCCACCCAAGCGACCAGGATCGACGTCATAGCAACCGCGATGACTTTGACGGCTCTCTGCATGGAGCACGCCCCCGTAGGAGGCGACCGTCACGTCGAGGGCCACCGATCCGGATTGCGGACACTCGCGAACGTACTCCCCCGCAAAGCCGCTGCATACCGCCGGTGCGGGCCACTGGCCGCTACGAGAAGAGCACCACAAGCGCGACAAATACGGTGCTCTGCTTGCCTATCGGCCATTCCGCAGCGGCGGGCGGCGTGAGAGTGCGGCGGTCCCCTGCTTCGGGTCGTCGGCCGACGTCGAGCTGCGGCTGCTGGCCAACCGGCGCAGCGGCATCGTCGCTGGCCAGACCCGCCGCGCTTCGCGGCTGCGCGACCTATCGGCTTCGATCCACCCGCAGCTGGAACAGACTGTGGACGTCACGGACAAGACCGGGTGGTGGCTGCTGATCCGCTACGTCACCCCGGGCGAGATCCGCACCGCCGGCCGTCGTCGCCTGGTCGCGCACCTGAGAGCACGAACGTCCTGCACACGATCATGGGCACGGGCAGCCATACGAACACCGCCCCAGCCGCGCCACCGCTTGACCCGCGGTCCGACACACCCCTCGTGTTCAGTGGGTGGCGGAGGACGGACGGCGTAGCAACGAGGTCAGACCAGGGCCGCGCACTGACCTGTGGCGTTGTGGCCGACGAAGTTGACCTCGCCGGGGCTGACGCCTCCGGACAAGCGTGGGCCGAGACCCGTGCAGTTGAGGTTTCGCCCGATGGTGTTGACAACGACGCTGACGGCACCGCCGTCGGGTTCCGGGTCGGTCGCGGTGATGTTGGTCAGCGTCGCGTTGCCGGCGATCTGGCTGAAGAGCACTCCGAGCCACTCGGCAGTGACTCCGCTGATCGTGAGATTGCCGCCGATTGTGTTGTTCTTTTCCGCCCAGGGAATCTCGCCGCCTCCTCCGGTCAGCGTGACGTTTCGGTTCACGGTGATTCCGTTCAGCAGAACGGTGTCGGCGTCGGTGGCGGTGACGTTCCCGTTGACGGTGATGGTCGAGTGCCCGTCCGGGTCGATGGTGCAGGGATGTGCAGCGTGCGGGACGTATCCGAACGGCTGGCAGCCCAAGCCGAGCAGCGACCCCGCGGCCGCGGTGACGTTGTGTCCGACGGTGATCGTCGACGGCGCGCTCTGGGCATCGAGCACAGCACCTGCGGCGACGTTCACATTGCCGACGACGGTGATCACGGCGTTGTCCGGTACATCGCAAAAGCCGGTAACCGTGATGCTGGCGTAACTGCCTGACGGGATATCACCGCCGGTGCACGTATACGGCGACGTGCTTGACCCCGCGGCAGAGGCGAGGGCAGTGCCGGACAGCACCAGTGCCGCTGCGCCTGCCGAGGCGGCGAGTACCTGCAGAGCTCTACGCATCATGGCGTTACTTCCCCCGATAGGAAACGGTCCTTGTCGACCGGACACTAACCGAGCTGAGTCACGTGGGGGTAGTGGGGGGTCGCCGCATTCCCGGCAAGCGGTCACGTATTACCCGACAAGCCGAGAAGTTCTTACGTTCAGAAACGACCGGACACCCCCCGGTCATGAGCGATCACCTCGGCACGCAGAGCATCCATACCGGAACGCCGGCGCCGGCCCGCAGACCACGAAGGAATCGGCGTACCGGACAGCTATGTGATCAGCATCCTGTGAGATGCGTGGCCGGCCGCTGACCATCAGTAGCCAGTACAAGGTCGCGTTCGGGTTATCGATCCCGTTGCCCGGCGGCTGAGCGAAACGGTCGCGATCGGCTACGTCGCCGC